>JACQXH010000233.1 GCA_016208845.1 Nitrospirota bacterium
TCACATTGCAAAACAGCTCACTAAAATAAGAAAGGCTTCCGGCCCTGATTCCATCGGGATGTTAAGCTCTGCCAAATGCACGAACGAAGAAAACTATCTGATGATGAAATTTGCACGAGCTGTCATCGGCACACATAACATTGACCACTGCGCCAGGTTGTGCCACTCATCAACTGTGGGAGGGCTTGCAAGGGCCTTTGGTTCAGGCGCAATGACCAACTCAATAAACGAGATTTCGGACGCAAAAGTGATCTTTGTGATAGGCTCGAATACCACAGAACAGCATCCGATGATAGCAATGCATATGCTGGATGCAGTGAATAAAGGCGCAATACTTATCGTGGCCGATCCCAGGACGAATATGATAGCAGAACTCGCGCATATTCACCTGAAGCATAAAAGCGGGACAGATGTCGCGCTTTTAAACAGCATAATGAACGTAATAATTAATGAAGGGCTTGTGGACATTTCATTTGTGAGAAGAAGGACGGAGAAGTTTGATGCCCTTGAAAAGACCGTACGGCACTATCCTCCGGACATAGGCGCAGCTATAACAGGAGTACCTGCAGATGATATCAGAAAGGTCGCGAGGATGTATGCGTCAGAGAACAGGTCCATGCTGTTTTTCTCCATGGGCATTACACAGCACATCACAGGCGTAGATAATGTGCGGGCCTGCGCTGACCTTACAATGCTCACTGCGCATGTAGGCCACGCAATAGCAGGGCTCAATCCTTTGAGAGGGCAGAACAATGTGCAGGGGGCCTGCGATATGGGCGCTCTGCCCGAGGTTTATTCAGGATATCAGGCCGTGAGTGATGCGCAGGCCAGGAAAAAATTTGAGGCAGTTTGGAAAACGGACCTGCCGCAAAGGCCGGGGCTTACCTTGATGGAGATGCTTCAGGCAGCAAGGAAGAATAAATTGAAGGCCATGTATATCATGGGGGAAAATCCGGTCATTTCAGACCCTGATGCAAAACATACACTTGAAGCGCTGAAGCAGCTGAAGTTTCTTGTCGTCCAGGACATATTCATGTCAGAGACCGCAAGGCTTGCGGATGTCGTTCTGCCGGCGGTGAGTTTTGCTGAGAAGGACGGTACTTTCACAAATACCGAACGCAGGGTCCAGAAGGTAAGAAAGGCCGTGGAGCCTTGCGGAGAGGCAATGCCTGACTGGAAGATCATCTGCGACTTATCACAAAAGATGGGATACGACATGGGCTACAAGGCCCCTTTCGAGATAATGGAGGAGATAGCCCTGCTGACACCGTCATACAGGGGCATACTGCATCACAGGCTTGATAAGGGTTTTGGACTTCAGTGGCCCTGCACGGATGTCAATCATCCGGGCACCCAGTTTTTGCACAGAAAAAAATTTGCCAGGGGGCTTGGCTCTTTTATGCCGGTCCATTATATTCCTCCGGACGAGCAGCCTGAGGAGAAATTTCCATTCATCCTCACAACAGGGAGGAGCTACTTCCAGTATCACACAGGGACGATGACCAGAAGGACCGCCACGCTTGAAAGAGAGCAGCCTGAATGTATGGCTGAGATCAGCACTGAGGACGCAAAATTGCTCGGTATTAAGAACAGGGACAAAATAAAGGTTTCTACGAGAAGGGGAAGCATTGAGACGCTTGCCAATGTAACTGACAAGATAATAAGCGGGACGATATTTATCCCGTTCCAGTTCTATGAGGCATCAGCGAATGTGCTGACAAATCCCGCGCTTGATCCTTATGCAAAAATACCGGAATATAAAATATGCGCGGCAAAGGTGGAGAGGATATAAACAGAGAATTATATTTAGAAATTCATTAAATTGTAAGTAACCCTTATCCGTCATTCCCGCAGTCTGTTAAGCGGGAATCCAGACGCTGTCCCTGTAAAAAAAGGGAGATTCATAAAGGAACTGGATTCCGGCTTATCCCGATGCCTCGGGACCGGAATGACAGCTTTAAAGGTATTTTCGGGCAAATGACAGAAAAACGAAAACAGGAAGATATTTGCTGAGATGAAGAAAAACCTGATATTGGATAAAAATTATCTGTCCTACTGGCTCCGTCAGCTCATGAAGGAAATGGAACTTATGGCGCCCATGAAAGGACTCAGTGGAGATCTTGTATTCAGCACCGTTGAGAGCATCCATGAGATAGACCCGGACTGCACAACGGCTGCGCCCCTGCCGAAGGAATTCGTCTTTCCCCAGACAGAAGAGATGTTCTCATATTCAGGAGAAAATATCTCTGATCTTAAGAATACAGAAAAAAGGGTTATCTTCGGCGCACGACCATGTGATATGTCAGCAATCAACCTTATCAGCAGGTTCTATCAGAGTAATACTGAGCTATCGCATGACAACAGGCATCCGGGCAGAAAATTCGAGGATACTTATTTCTTTAAAAGAAAGAACAATACGATATTTATTCTAATAGGCTGCAATAGCCCGGCCCCGACCTGTTTTTGCAACAGCATGGGAACAGGCCCTTTTCTTGAATCAGGTTTTGATACGCAGCTTACAGACCTGGGGGACAGATATTTTGTTCAGACCGGTTCTCCTGCAGGTGAGAGAATAATAGAGAATTACAGGCATTTGTTTGAAGAAGCTCGCAAGCAGGACCATGATGATCAGTATGAAGCCGCCCTGAGCGCACAGACAAAATTTGAGAAAAGGATCAATCTCGAAGAGACAAGGAAGAAGATACTCGAAGGCAAGGTGAGTGATTCCTTCTGGCAGTGGGTCGCGACGCGGTGTTTTGAATGCGGAGGCTGTGTTTATGAATGCCCTGTATGCACGTGCTTTAATATTGTGGAAAGACCTGAGGCAAACAAATCCCCCCATCCCCCCTTTACTAAACGCGGGCAAGGGGGGATTGAAGGCAAGAGGATAAGGATATGGGATACATGTTTTTTTAAGGGCTTCACGCGAATGGCAGGCGGCTCTATACCTGCCGAGCAAAAGATCATGAGGACCAAGAGATGGTGGTATCATAAGGTGATGTATTATCCGGAACAATTCAAGAGATTCGGCTGCGTTGGCTGCGGCAGATGCACCATCACCTGCCCCGGCAGGATCGATATCGCAACAATATCTCAGAAAATGAAGATCTGGAGAGAAATGTGACGATGCAAGATGCAAGATACAGGATGCAGGATAGTATCTTTCCTGCTGCTGGCATCTCATGCCATGCATTATGCATCGTGTATCATGTATCGAAATAATTATACATATGAACGAGAATAATAACATCTTCAGGCCGTTTAAGGCGTTGATAAAAGACGTCGCTGATATCGGGGGCGATGTTAAACTTTTCAGGGTAATTCCCCCTTCAGCAAAGGGAGGCGGGGGTGTGTGTTTAGATTACCTGCCCGGACAGTTCTTCATGGTATCTGTCTGGGGTGCAGGCGATGTGCCTGTATCAATAA
>JACQXH010000073.1 GCA_016208845.1 Nitrospirota bacterium
CAAACTATAAGTACGATATTAGCAGTGCGATTCAGGCTTTTAGCCTCTCATTTAAAGTTATTCCGGACAGGTATAAAATAAAACATATTGAGGAGATAAGTGATTAAATGGTCTAATTATATAATATTATTAATGTCCATACTGATTTGTGTCTTTTCCGGAGAGATATTTCTTCGCATTTACCGGCCGGAGTTTGGGAGACTGCAATGGGAAGACCCCTTTCTGGGTTCTTCAAGCTCTGAGTACCAGAGATTTAACCCAAACCAATTTAAAGGTGATAAAAAGCGCATTCTTTTTTTAGGGGACTCATTTCTCGCAGGTTCAGCAGTCAAAAGCTTATCGAACAGATTTCCTGTACTTTTAAATAATAAATTAGGAGATAGCGCTGAAATACAAATATTGGCCACAGGAGGCTGGGGAACGGATCAGGAATTATTGGGTTTTTTGCAAAAAGGAAAGGCATGGAAGCCCGATATTGTCGTTATTGCTTTTGTTGATAATGATATTGCGAATATATTATCTAATCGCCAGGGAGATGTGAGAAAACCATTCTTTGCTATCGATGAACAAGACAATTTAAAACTTTTTGATGGTTTCGGGCATCCCCTGTCCTATGAGACAATTATGGAAAATATTCAGACATCAAGATGGAATTTAAGTTACTTGTTTAATTTCATTTGGTTCCATGAGAAACTATTTATTGGTGAATATCTTACTTCACCCGAAGATAATGATATTGATAATAATGTGGATTTGCGATACCTGTTATTTAGAAACAAGAGAGAAATACAGAAAGCTAAATTTGATGAGATCTATAACAATCAGGACAAACTAAGCTGGTCTCCGGAAAGAATGGTCCTGAATATTTCAGCATATATTCATGAAGACTTTCCTCTTAACACATACCAATGGTCTTTATTGGAAAAAATACTCTTAAAATTCAATGATGAGGTCAGGGGTTCTAACGCGGAACTTTATTTGATGTTATTGCCAAATGCTATTGATCAAGAACGTCTCGAAACTATCTCGGGTGGCACATATGAGAAGATCTTCCAGACACCCACAGGGCGAGTTACCCTGCGAAGTGCAGAACCCCGCGACAGATTAGCCATTATATGCAAAAAGACAGGGATAGTATTTTATGACCCAACTCCATTATTTATTGATAAAATTAAGAAACACAATCTTATGAAAAGCATATGGCCAAAAAGAACAGAAGGTCATTTCAACGATTTGGGACATAAAATTCTTGCAGAAATTATTTATGATTTTTTCAAGGCGGATTCGCGCATCGTGAAGATAGGAATAATGCGCACCAAACCCGTTACACGATGATTAAAGAGATGCGTCGTCCATTAACTATGCCGCTGATAAGCTGCAGTGGATATGCAGGCAGGCGCAACCTATGAATGGCTTATGAGACACAGATATTCAATAAATAATAAAATATAAAAAATATGAGGACCGGCAATAATCAGTATAAATTGATTTTTATTTTTTCGTGGATTGTTTTTTATTTTATTTATCCGTCATGGATCAGCCAACATTCGATATTAACTAACCGTTTCCCCGGCATAACCGATCAGGCAGCAAGGTCGTTAGTAGCAACGGGATTTATTATATATTTTTCCCTATCAGCTTATCTGCTGAATATTGTTTTAAATTCCGCCATAATTGAAAAACCGGTCATTATTAAAATTAATGATTGGCCTAAACATATCAAGAACAATTTATGGCTTATTATTATTTGCAGTCTATCCATAGTCCTCCATTTTCACACCTTTTCTTATATTATCGTTTTGGGCGAGCTTCCGTTTCTTCAGCAGCCATATTGGATGTACGACTTCATAAACCTCTACTGGCACAGGCTATTTGATCTGCCAATTCATTATTTTTTCTGGTTATTACTGTTCCTGATTGTCCTGATAATAAAAAAGATAAAAATGATTTACCTTATAACAAATTATTTCAGTAAATTAATTTCCCAATATTCATCAGGCAATATAGTGAAGATCCTTCTTGCCCTTGCCATGCTTTTTGCCTTTAATGCTTATTCTAATATTTTCCCTTATTACAATTATTATGAATCAATGCCGCTTGTCCGGCATCCTCCCCTTTCAAAGATCCTTTATCTTTTTAATTTTATTGCGTTCGGCACTTCCCCTTTAGGGCCCAGAATAATGCAATTTGCATTTTACATTTTAAGCGCAGTTTATCTGTACAGGACCATTCTCCTGTTCAATGATAAAGAAACCGCTTTATCGGGAGCAGCGATCTATCTGTTTTCGCCCATATTATTTTCATTTGCGTCACAGGCTGCTGTAGCAAGCGGGACAATTTTTTTCATAACTTTAATTTCCTTCCACTTTCTGAGATTTTTCAGGAATGAAGACATCAGGGACCTGGTTTTAACCGCTATTTTTATTGGTATAGGTTTTATGTACAGGGGAGAGATGCTGATAATGTTTATTGCATGTTTTGCCTATCTTGCCCTAACGAGAGTCATAAAATGGGCCCCTGGTTCACTGATACACTTAAAGATATTGCTATTGCCCTTAGTACTGATCCTTCCATGGATGAAGATCGGGACTCCGAATCCTCTCGTGTGGTCCAATTTGATCTCATTTAAACGATTGGCCGTGATCGCCTTGATGCTCCACAGCCAGGTATCCTCTATCGTATTCTTTTTGTTTTTGTTCACATTTGTTTTCATTTTATTTACCAGGAGAGATGACCTATCACGTTTTTTCGGCCTGATATTTATTGCATATTATTTTTTATTTACCTTAATGGAATATGGAGAATATAATCACCGTTACCTGATGGCATTATATCCGACTGTTGCCGTATTCCTATCACAGCACTTGTACCATATTTCTCAAAGGATAAGATGGAAGCATGCTTTCAAGGTTCTTTTTTCAGCTGTAATCCTTTTTCTAATCTTCCTTTCCATGGTTCCCCGGACAGGTTCGAGTCTCATCACATATAAATACAAAGATTTTGAAACCCAGTATTTCCCGATTGACAAGGCAACGGACTGGATAAAAAAGGAGACCGGGTATGATGCGAGAATACTATCTCTTTATCTGCCTCATTATGCACTTTATTTGGACAAAATATATCCTGACAGGGCCGAAATAAATCAAAATAAATTCATTTTCAGTTATACAGAAATGATCCGGAATATTTTATTCCCGCTGAAAAATCTCGGCATATATTGCAGGGAAAATAACATTTCCTACATCATATTTCCATATGCCCCAAATAATGATTACCCCAATGCCTCTTCTCTTTTAGAGGAGTTGGCAACGATGAAATATTTGCATGAGAATATGGGTAAAGAGTTTCTGAAGGTTGCAGATTTCAGCCTTGAAGACAATTATATATATATATATAAGCTTAAAGACAATTCCAATTGAGGCTTGCAATTCAACAATTACATGCAGGGGGAAAGCCCTCATGTCAGGTCCAAACAATTACGAAAGAAGGCAATATCTTCCTTATTGTGTTTTCAGGTCCTCTCTCAGTTTTTTATCCGCCTTTATAATGTCTTCAACCTTATCTCCGCTTATCTCCCATGAATAATCATCCTTTGCATTACGCTTGAGCTTTATCCTGGCGGGCTTATCGGGTTTTATATCCTCAACCTCAGCGATCTGTTTAAATTCCGGGGCCGCCTGCGGCTGTTTATCATCAGTGCGCGCGCACGCTGTTACAAGCAAAAAAACCATTAATGAAATCTGGAATAATACCTTGCCAAACACATCGACCTCCTTTCAACTTTCAACTTGTTTACTTTCAGTAACTCTTGTATCTATTAGTTATCGGAAACCTTCTGTCCTTACCAAAGGCCCGCGGCGTTATTTTTATCCCCGGCGGGGCCTGACGTCTCTTATATTCTGAATGGTCTATCATTCTTACAACCTTCTTTGCACATTCCTTATCACAGCCTGTATTAATTATCTCTTCAAAACTCCTGTCCTCCTCCACATATGCCTTCAAAATAGGATCAAGCACAGGATATGGCGGCAGGGTATCTGTATCTCTCTGGTCGGGTCTCAGCTCGGCGGTGGGCTCTTTCCAGAGAACACGCTCCGGGATTATAAATCTGCCTGCGCCGTCATTCTTCCATTTGCAAAGTTCATAAACCATGGTTTTAGGCACATCTTTTATTACAGCAAAGCCGCCTGCCATGTCTCCGTAGAGTGTCGCATATCCGACGCTCATCTCAGACTTATTGCCTGTAGTGAGCACAAGCCAGCCGAACTTATTTGAAAATGCCATTAATATGTTGCCCCTTATTCGCGCCTGAAGGTTTTCTTCAGTGATGTTTTCCTTAGTGCCTTTAAAATGTTCTGATAATGTTTTGAGGTGCGTTTTATGGATCTGGTTTATTGGAACCGTTATGATCTTCATGCCGAGATTTTTTGCCGTGGCACCGGCGTCCTCATAGCTTTCCCTCGAAGTGTATTTAGAGGGCATGAACAGGCCTTTGACCCTGTCTCGGCCTATCGCATCAACGGCAATTGCAGCGACCAGAGAGGAATCGACCCCTCCGCTCAGCCCTATCACAACATCGCTAAATCCATTCTTGATAACATAATCCCTTGTCCCCATCACAAGCGCGCTGTAAACCTCTTCCACGGGCAACAACTTGCGGCTTGTTCTTGTTTTCAATGCAGGTTTTTTCTCCCTGTATAATTTAACAGGTATTCTCAAATTCTCTAATATTTCCCCCTTGCATACGAGGGCCTTTAATTCTTTTTGTTTTGCTGAAGTATTTTTCTCCGGTACTGTTTCAACTTCAATATCAAGTGCCAAGATCTCTTCTTTAAATTGCTTACCCCTCAGCACGACCCCGCCATTATTATTGACCATAAAACTGCCGCCGTCAAAAACAAGCTCATCCTGTCCGCCTACCATATTCACATACGCGATCACTTTCTTATATTCCCTGGCGCGGGCTGAAACAAGACTCTCCCGGTCCTTCGCCTTTCCCATTATGTTGACGCTAAATTTAATCCCATCAATGGAATAAAGAGGATACCGATTACCGGACCGGAAATAACGGAATTCATCAAAGACCCCGTAATTAGGCAGATGCTTTTTATGGTAAACATCAATAAGTTTTCCATGCGACAATATAGCCGCTGCATTAAAAATATGCCCCTCTTTTCTGTCCACAAAACCTGCAATAACGGTGATTCCCTGTGATGCCTTTCTTACTTTATGCATGGCAGCAACGTTATCCTCTATGAACTCCTGCTTCAGGAGCAGGTCCTCTGGCGGATAACCTGTTATGGCCAGTTCGGGGAATGCCACGATATCCGATCTCAACGTCCTGGCTTTTTTTATGTAAGAGATTATTTTTTTTACGTTGCCATCGAGGTCGCCAACTACCGGATTGATCTGCGCCAGCGCTATTCTTATTTTCTTCACCATGCCTCCGGAAATAAACAGTATATCAATAATAATTGAAGGACAGTTATTTGTAAATGATAAACAAATGAAGCGGTATTTGACTGAATTTTCATAACGATATATAATCGTCTTATTAATTAACTGAGGAGTTAATAAGCAGAACCACCCAAATTGTCTTTCACGCTTGCAGGGAATCTCGGAACGAGTCGTACCGACTTTCCTTAAGAAGGATTGCGGACAAGCCGCAAGCACAGAAATGAAACTCAATAAGGAGACACGATGAGATCAATTAGATCAGCTTTAAAGGGAATTTTCCTTCTGACATTTTTTATCTTAACGATCAATGCCATGTCATTCAATATTCCGGGCCTGACGAGTGATGTCTATGCCGGCACGCCGAAGGTCTCAAATGAGTCTGTCGATGTCCTTACAAAAATTGGCCAGGCCATGGCAGAAGTTGCTGATGCGGTCAAGCCGGCAATAGTCAATATCTCCACCACCAAGACAGAAAAAGTTTCCGAAAACCCTAACAGCCAGTTCTTTGATGATCCTTTTTTTAAAAAATATTTCGGCGACAAATTCAAGCATCCTGAGACGCCAAAAGAGCGTAAGTCGGTAAGTCTTGGTTCAGGCGTTATTGTTTCTTCAGATGGACACATATTGACGAACAATCATGTTGTCAAAGATGCCGATGATATAAAGGTCCTTCTGCCTGATAAAAGAGAGTTCCATGGCAAAATCATAGGCAGCGATCTCAAGACCGATTTGTCAATAATCAAGATAGAAGCAAAAGACCTGCCTACAGTCACCATAGGTGATTCTGACAGGCTGAGGGTCGGAGAAGTTGTCCTCACCATCGGAAGCCCTTATGGACTAAATCAGACCATTACAATGGGCATAGTAAGCGCAGTTGGAAGAGCTAATGTCGGCATTGCTGATTATGAGGATTTTATCCAGACTGATGCCGCTATAAATCCGGGCAACTCGGGCGGCGCTCTGGTCAATACGCGGGGAGAACTGGTCGGCATTAATACTGCCATCTTCAGCACCACAGGCGGTTATCAGGGAATAGGGTTTGCAATACCAAGCAACATGGCAAAACTGGTCATGGACAGCCTTATTAAAAGCGGAAAGGTCACAAGGGGATGGCTCGGTGTATCAATACAGCCTTTGACACAGGAACTCGCCAGACAATTCAACCTCAAAGAAGACGCCGGCGCGCTGGTCGGCGATGTCATTGAAGGCAGCCCGGCTGAAAAAGCCGGTATTATGAGAGGCGATGTGATCATCAAATTTAACGGAAAGAAAGTCGATGAACCTTATAATCTCAGAAATACGGTTGCAAATACCAAGCCGGGTGAAGAAGCGGAAATTGTATTAATAAGAAACGGCAAGACAGAAACTATAAAAGTTACAATAAGCGAACTCCCGGCAGAGTCTCAGGCCGCTGCGCCGGCACTCGAATATAACAATGTCTTAAAGGGAGTAAATGTTCAGGGCCTCACACCTGAGCTAATACGCCAGATGAATATGCCTGAAAAAATAAAGGGTGTAGTGGTCACGGAGATCGTCCCTGAAAGCCCTGCGGAAGGAAAACTCATGCAGGGAGATATTATTCAGGAAATAAACAGAAAGGCTGTGTCAAACCTGCAGGCTTATCAGGAAGCTGTGTCCGCTTTAAACCCCGATGAGGGGGTGCTCCTGCTGGTTTTCCGCCGGGGCACATCGGTTTTTATAACTATTTCCCCTTAAATAAAAAAGATATTTAGCCACGGATTTGCGCGGATCAACACGGATTATTTAAATAATTTAGTATTTTATTACATCGTATTTTTTATTTTATTCTTGTTAGCCTGCCGGTAGGCAGATCCGTGTTCATCTGTGTTAATCCGTGGCCAAACTTGTTTTTTTATATCTGTCCCTGCTGATAGGCAGGTCTGTGGCTAATTGCCGGTTTTAGAATTAACGTCCTTTATAACATCTGTAAGAGGGATATTATATTTCCTTGCCGCTTTCCTGCAATCTTCATATTCCGGAGTCACTTTTACTGTTTTATCTCCAAGCTTTGAGATTTTAACTCTTATCTTTCCGAATTTTGTATTTACTGAATCAATTTTGCGCTCTAAAACCCTTCTTTGAGCTTCATAAAAACGCACTCCTATGCTCGTCGTCTGTTTAAGTATTATATTTGTTAGATCCTCCTGATTATCGTTACTGCATAATACTGTAAGCTTGATACCCGGTCTTCCTTTTTTCATAATAATTTGAGTCAGAAAGACATCGAGGGCCCCTGCCTTAAAAAGTTCCCCCATTACGTATTCATAAACCTGCGGATTCATATCATCAATATTCGTCTCAATTACTAAAATCTTATGCTCTGGATGCTCTGGATCCTGCATCCTGCATCCTGCATATTGAGTCCTGTCTTTCGACCCCTTGACCCTCGGGAGCGAGTCGTATCGACTTGACCTTCGGAGACGAGTCGTATCGACTTGATCCTTCGCCCCTGACTTCTCTCCTATAATCATAGTCAGCACATTCGGCTGGCCCTTGAAATCCTTATTCCCTGCCCCAATGCCTGTTTTTGATATTTTCATTTGAGGGATCTGCCCGAATCCTTTCGCAAGCGAAGAAATAAGTACTGCTCCGGTAGGCGTAGAAAGCTCAAATTTTATGCCTGATGAATAAACAGGTATGCCTTTCAGTAATTCAACTGTTGCAGGCGCCGGCACAGGAAGCATTCCGTGCCCTGTCCGTATTGTCCCGCTTCCCACGTTTAGGGCAGATGAATAAATTGTATCAATCCCGAGAATATCAAGCCCTATCAGGGCCCCAAATATGTCGACAATACAGTCAGCTGCCCCAAGTTCATGCAGATGGACATCACGAAATTTTTCCCCATGCACCCTTGCCTCAGCCTCAAACAGCCTTTTAAAAATGTGCAGGCCTTTTTGTTTTATATTGTCAGA
>JACQXH010000234.1 GCA_016208845.1 Nitrospirota bacterium
GCTTCGGTCTGTAATTGCAATACCTTGTCTTTGGCCGCAAGTTCAGCTTCCTTTTTTATTGCCTCAGCCTCCCTTTTTGCCTCCAGCAGGAATTTTTCAGCCTTCCCTTCGCTTTCCTGAAGTTTTCTGCCGAGAGTTGCTTTAAAATATGCGGCTGCGATGACAAAGCCCACCGCAAGACCGCCTGCCAATGCGAGATAGATTAGATATGGATTATTAGCCATTATTGATCCTCCTTTTCTGTAGTCTCCTGTTGAATATTTTTTCATGACCTTCTTCAGTCGGGAAAAAGAACCTTTTCTTCAGCGGCATGTATTCCTGAGCCACAAAGTGGCCTTCATGATTATGCGCATACTTGTATCCTGTGCCGGCACCCAGCCGGGCAGCGCCGGAATAACCTGTGCTTTTCAGATGAGAAGGCACAGGCGCGGTCCTCTCTTCTCTTACCGCTGAAAGCGCATTTTCTATCCCTGTGTATGATGCATTGCTCTTGGGCGCCATTGCGATATAGATTGCGGCCTGAGCAAGAGGTATTCTGGCCTCGGGCATTCCTATTGATTCCGCGGCCTTCATGGCAGCAACCGCCACCTGGAGCGCTGCAGGGTCTGCATTGCCCACATCTTCTGACGCACAGATGACTATTCTCCTGGCTATATACATGGGGTCTTCGCCTGCCTCTATCATTTTGGCCATCCAGTAGAGAGAGGCGTCAGGGTCACTGCCGCGCATACTTTTAATAAATGCGGATATGGTGTTAAAGTGTTCGTCTTCATCATAGTATAAGGCCTTCTTCTGAAGCACTTCTTTTGCGAGTTCAATGTCATAATCCTTTCTGCCGGTGCTTTTTATGATAAAACTTCCGAGTTCAAGGGCATTCAGGGCCCTCCTTGCGTCTCCTTCAGACATCTCAGCAATAAAGTCCATGGCATCAGGTGTAAGATTGATGCCGGCTTCGCCAAGGCCCCTTTTCCTGTCGCTCAGCGCGCGTTCAATTAAGGCCTTGATCTCTTCTTTTCTTAAAGGAAAGAACTGGAAGATCATGGACCTTGAGGACAGGGCCGGGATTATAGAGAAAAAAGGATTCTGCGTTGAGGCGCCTATTAAAGTGACATTGCCGCTTTCAACGTCAGGCAATAAGGCATCCTGCTGCAGCTTATTGAACCTGTGGATCTCATCGATAAAGAGGATGGTCCTCTCCGCGCCCCTCGCTTTTTTAAGGGCCTCTTTTATATCGCTGATGCCTGAAGTTACAGCATTAAGGGATATGAAAAGAGCCCTGGTCCTTGATGCGATAATATGGGCGATGGCCGTCTTGCCTGTGCCGGGCGGGCCATATAATATCAGGGAGACAATAGCGTCTTTTTCAATGGCCTCTCTCAGCGGCTTTCCGGGGCCAAGCGTATGCGTCTGTCCAATGAATTCCGGTAAAGACTGCGGCTGCATCCTCCATGCCAGCGGAGCAGTCTTGGCGGACCTGAAAAGTTCCATATCACCTCTCGAGGCAGTTTTTCTGCCCTTTGCAGTGACGGGTTGCAGCGGCCTGGCAAGCCTGAGACAGCGGGTTTATTGGGGCTGAAAGATGAATTTACGCAGATTATCTCGTTTTATGAACTAAACCCCGATTGAGCCCTCCCCGGGAGGGAAGGTTGTAATACGGGAGTGAATTTTATCAGCATTAATATGAACGGGATTATTAAATCTGCATAAAATATTTGTCATCTTCTTTTCCCAAAAAGCCATTACCCGGCTGAAAAGAGATACCAGCCCCTGAAGGCCGGTATAAACCAATGAACATAGATGCGGCAGGACCGCCCCTTTTGTCTTTTCAGCTAAGTTTACTGTCAAGGCTAAGATCGCTGTTAACAACCCTGCAACTGCATAATATTGCGACCCACCTTGCCGTGTAGACAGATGTCTTGAAACCCTATTTACATAGGTGGGTGCCTTGAAGGCAGGATTAGGCTTTTCCCGAAACATCGGGACGCTCACACCAGCCTTACGTCGGCTCCCTAAGACTTCTAATTTGAGGTTCAAGTTTTCCCCCTATCACGAACAAGGCAGGCTAATTAATCGCCTTTCCTTTTTATTCTATTTATAACAGAAAAGAGGCTAATATTCAAGTAAAATCCCCCATCAAACTAAAATTGTTATTGACACTGCAATTTCCAATGTGTAAAATAAATTTATTAGCATTTCTTATAGTTGGACGTTACCAACGGTAAGATAGGGCAGGGGAGGTCAAGGGACAGTATCGAGTTCAGAGTACATCGTACACAGTACTAGTTATGCGTTACGGGTTGCGAGTCACAAGAAGCGAGGTTGTAACAGAAACATAAGATAAAATATCAGACATCAAACGTTTCAGATGTTGGAATTTTGGGCTTGAACATTATTTGTTATTTGAAGTTTTGATTTTACACATTACGCATCACGCGTTACGCATTACGGTTTTATAAAAGGGGGGGTAAAGAATATGAAAAAGCTTCTTGTATTTTTGCTGTTGGTTTCTTGTTTGCTTTTAATCAATGAATCGGCATGGGCTGCATGTTCAGCAGGAACTGTCACATACAATGTTTGCAAAAGCGGATGTAGTTATACATCAATCAAGACCGCGGTCAATGCTGCTAAAACGGCTAACGTCTGCTACATCATTAATATTGCGGATCCGGGTCCTTATTATGAAAATAGCATACTTATTATTTCGTCGAATTTCGGCGGATTAACTATTAGGGGCATGACTGACGCAAATGGCAAGGCAGAAACTACAGTTGACGGACAGAAAGTCAGCGAAGTCTTCGATATATGCCTGTCTAACAGCGGCACCGTTACTTTAGAGAACTTAAGAATTACAGGTGGTATTACGTCAGGGGCTCCCTGCGTTCCTAGTGGAAATGCATATAGCGGTGGAATATCTGCAGGCATGTACGGCAATTCACAATTAACTTTGCGTAATAATGAAATCTTCTATAACACTGCTGGTGACGGCGGCGGCATTGCGATTGAAACTTACGGTACTGGCACTCCAAAAGTGATATTGGAAAACAATGAAATTCATCATAATACAGCGGTCAATGATGGTGGGGCTATCATGTTTTCTACAGACACTTATTATATTGGCAATTTTAATTTAGACATGGTTGGTAACTATATACATCATAATTCACAACCCGCCTATGGAGCGGTTGCTTTTTATAGCTTTGCAGGTGATAGGGTTACTGCACGGTTGATAAACAATACGATCAGCGATAATATTTCCACAAGCTGTGATGGCGGTGGTCTGGAATTTATTGTAGGCGCCGGGGCGGATTATAATGTCGCGTTGCTTGGGAACGCAATACAAAACAACATGGGCGACGGTCTCAAAATTCATTTAGACCCAAGTGCTGGGCCATCAAATATACCAATAAGATTTTATTCCTCTCATAATCTTATCTCAAACAATAAACCCGACACGCCCAACTGTAAATATCAAGGAGATCCGTCCACACAAGATCCATACCGGGGTTACCAATCTCCAGGAGGGACTAATACGATAGCGGGGGTGCAGATCCTATCTGCCCCTGATTTTTCAGCTCCGGTAGAATTCCTGTTCTCAAACGATATTATAATGAACAATGTCCCAAGCTCAGGGACGGGTTCAGCCGATTTTCATTTTGTCGGGACCAATGTCCAACGGAACATGATCAAAATATCTTCAGATAATTCATATATCAACACAGCGCGCCGCTTTACTTCAGGAAAAAAACAGGTAAGTTATTGTGCATATGATGATAACACTACATCCGGTCTTGCTCCAAATGGGGAATGTTATAGAAAGTATATAGGCCCTTTTACCTTTGTTGATCCGGTCAGTGATATCGACAATGACGGGATGCCTGATTTATTTGAAAAGATTTATGGCCTCTCTGTTGGAGTGAATGACTCAAACTACTATACTGACAGCGACGGCTTAACCAATATCGAGGAATATGATCTTGGCATTGACCCTACAAAAGCGGATACAGACAATAACACCGTTAAGGACAATATTGATGACTGTCCCATTTTTCCGGAAC
Organism: Nitrospirota bacterium; assembly: GCA_016208845.1. Classification (GTDB taxonomy): domain Bacteria; phylum Nitrospirota; class Thermodesulfovibrionia; order UBA6902; family BMS3Bbin08; genus JACQXH01. Next base: position 4,056 of record JACQXH010000234.1, read on the forward strand.
AAACAGATACAGACGGTGATGGGTTAGGAGATGCGTGTGACCCTGATGATGATAATGACGGCAAAGCGGATAGAGCAGACAATTGTCCTTCAATTCCAAACATTGATCAGTCAGATGCAGACGGAGACGGCTTAGGCGATGCATGTGATAATTGCAGATTAGTATCAAATACTGACCAGACAGATGATAATTCATATGAAGATGACAATACATCCATAGATGGTGTACAGCATTACGGCGACATCTGTGATCCGGATTTTGATAATGACGGATCGGTAACGCTCACAGATTATGCCGTATGGAGGCTATATTACCGTCAGGCAGTACCACCTGCGCCTGCGTATGTCGATCTCGATAATGATGGCCTCGTGGGTTTAGGAGACTATGCAATCTGGAGGATGTATTACCGCAGTGTGCCCGGTCCGTGAGTAGGAGATTGAGGAGTAGCACATAGTAACTGCGCGTTACATATCAAGAGTCGCGAGGTTATAACAGAAAAATAATCTCAAATATCAGGCACAAGCATCTCAGATAGCGGAATTCTGGGGCTTGAATATTATTTTTTGGATTTCAGGCAAAGACTGACTTAAGCGTCAGCATTTTATAAACCTGATGCCCTGCACAGGTGTCTTATGCATTATTTATCACTCTTGTCCAAAATAAACTTATTCAACATTAGGCCTCTCATATTTTAGCTGCTTCGGACAGCTATGATTATCTATATATCAAAAATCTTTTCCGTACATTGTTGTTAAATTCAAGGCGCTGTTCGTCCCACCATTCTTCCATATGCCGGATGGATCTTCCCGATTCTATTTCCTTTCTTAACCTGTCCGTGCCTGCAAGGATATCAACCGGCATTTTAAGTCCTTCATATTCATATGGAGGTTGTTTCCATTTAAAGTGTTCGGGATATATATCATGGACCGCCTTTATGACAGCTACCCCTGTCTTGAAAGGTTTAAATATCTTTCTGTTTGTCACATGTATCTGTGCCCCTCCGCAGATCTTGCCGCTGTGTTTCTGAAAGGTCGGTTGAAAATACATCGGCCTGAATAAAACTCCGGGCAGCCGTAAGGAGTTCAGTTTTCGCAAAAGAACCTCAGGCCCTATAAATGGCGCTCCAAATATCTCGAACGGACGGGTAGTGCCGCGTCCTTCGCTCAGGTTTGTCCCTTCCAGAAGGCACATCCCTGGATAAACGATCGCTGCGTCAAGTGTCGGCATATTTGGAGAAGGCATGACCCACGGCAGACCGGTCTCATCGAACCACATGGATCTTTCCCATCCCTCCATCCGGATAATATATAAATCCAGGTTAGGATAAAATTCGTTTTTGAAATAACCGGCTATCTCTCCAACGGTCATTCCGTGCCGTACCGGTATGGGCCGCAGACCTACAAAAGATGAATAATTCATATCCAGCACAGGGCCTTCTGTGACAGCACCGCCAAGGGGATTAGGCCTGTCAAGGATAAAAATGGATTTGCCCATTTCATTGCATGCC
>JACQXH010000248.1 GCA_016208845.1 Nitrospirota bacterium
CCCTCTTTCACACTGTATAGTCCGCGGGGCTGTTGACCCCTATGGCACAAACATCCCCAATTATCACTATGAAGACCTCAAGCGCCTTGCAGAGATCTACAAGAAGCGCAACCTGGCAAATCCCGCTGTCATTGTTGATACGAACCACGCGAACTCCAACAAAAAGTTTCATGAACAGCCGCGGATCGCCAAAGAGGTTATGAGAAGCCGTGAAAATTCAAAGACACTCAGGCACAAGATAAAGGGCTTCATGATCGAGAGCTATCTTGTCGAAGGAACGCAGAAGATCAGCGAGAATGTGTATGGCAAATCGATTACTGACCCCTGTCTCGGGTGGGAGGACTCAGAGCGCCTCGTAAGAAAGATCGTTGAATTGGCCTGAGCTACCCTGTAAAAAGCATTCTGACACAGACCTGCATGCCCCCATCCTGAAGCTGGTAAACCTGCCGGGAGATAAGCCCGGAACTGAAAACAACATATCATAATTATGATATAATATCTACAATTAAATGATAAGGAGGTTTCAATATGCCTATTATTAAGCCCGTATCTGATCTCAGAAACAATTTCAATGAAATATCAGAGCTCTGCCATAAAGAGGAAGAACCTGTCTTTATCACAAAAAACGGTCAGGGGGATATGGTAGTGATGAGTCTGGCCCTTTACGAAAAGCAGCAAGCCCTCATTGAACTGTATCAAAAACTGAGTGAAGCCGAGTTTGAAAGCGCATCCGGTGCGCCCGGACTATCGCATGGAGAACTCATGAAACAGGTGAGATCCAAAATAAAGTGAAAAAGAAATACAGGATCAAGTATCTTCCCTCTGCACAGAGGGATTTGGTTGAAATCACGGAATACATTAAAATTGACAGTCCTGTTTCAGCATCCAAATTCCTCGACAGGTTTGACAGGTCAGTCGTCAAACTTGTAAATTTTCCCTTAATGGGACAAATTCCTAAAGATAATCGCCTGATGGGAATGAAATATAGAGTCCTTGTTATCGACAACTATCTGGTTTTTTACGTCGTAAAAGATACCATCGTGGAAGTCAGAAGAATTCTCCACGGTAAAAGAAGGTATTCGTTCCTGCTGTAAAGAAGTTTCCTCGATCTTGCGGGAGGGTATATTAAAATTAAACAGGCTGTTGAAAAACTGTTTTCAAGTATTTGGCCGTCATTCCCGTGAAAACGGGAATCCAGTGTTTTCAATATGTTCTGGATACCCGCTGGAGTTTACCCGTACTGGGGGCGGGTATGATAATCTTTTTCTTAAAAATGGATTTTTTTAACAGGCTGTAAAGACTCGACCCTTATGCTCGTGCGGATTATGACCAAATGTAAATAGGCAAGCCTGACCCCATGTCTTCCATCTTACATGTCTTCCACTTGACAGTAAGTAAGGCTATGGATTTATTTGTAAGATCAACATTGGCTTGGCCTTTAGTGAGAGCCATCTTATGACCTGCGCAACTACTCATTATAAAGACAAGACATAATGCAAACAAATATCGTAACTTAATCATACATCCTCCCTTAATTTAGATTTATATAATATTAGACAGTCTCGAATCTCTCCATATTTGATACAAATACAGAACGTATATTTTAAACACATAACGAGTCTGTAGAATAAGTCTCCGGTCCGAAAAATCAATTGCCTCACCCGAGATCGTTCAATACAGCGCATTCTGAGCATCCGTTTTTTTGCTCAAAATCTCGCAATTTTCCAGAGAGGCCTTGTTCTCCACTCTCAGAGCGCTGGCTACACGCACACACTGCTCAGCGCCGCATTCCCCCCGGAGCGAAGCGAAGTGGGGAACATTTAGTTGAGCGAAATGTGTAAAGCAAAATCAATGCAGTAAAACATTCATTACATTTTCGCTCGAACACCTTGTTGAACTTCTTTATTTTATTTCCCTATGGAGAATATATCAACCTTTATTTCGTGGTAATCGGTCATGACATGAGGATTCATATTAAATAGAGTCTGTTTAAAAACTCCGGTTTTGCTGTCATTCCGGCTTGTCCGGAATCTTATTTCAGAGGGATTCCCGACAAGCGGGAATGACGTATCAAGCGACATATGGCACTTTATAAACAGACTCTAAATAGATCCGTGTCAATCTGCGGCTAAATGCTGTTTTCTGATTTAAACATCTGCCGACAGTGCGAGTCTTATCTGGTGCTTGAGAATGGCCATGCGCATCATGCCGAGGTTTGAGCCTTTCTTTGCAACAATAAGCAGGAATGTATCATCTGCCACATGGGCTATCATGACAGGCCCTTTCTCGTATTCGATCATGCTCACATTCATCTTGCCCATTTCAAGCTGTTTGCCCAGGGTCTCGGTCACTCCGAACCCGACCGATGCAAAGGCACTGAGCATCTCGGCATCCTCATCTGACTTCACTATTGAGTCGATCAAAAAACCGTCGCTTCCGGCAAGGCACACGGCCCTGACACCGTCAATCTTTGAAAACTTGTTCAGGATGTCTTTCATCTTAAGCGCTATCCTGTCCTTTGCATCTGTAGCAGGAAGGTCATGACTGAAAGGCAGATAAAGTGTCAGCAACCAATAGGCGCCAGCGGCAATGACACTCCAGACCACGGCGTATGGCAGAGAGGTTTTCAACATGCTAACTGCGTCACCTTCAAAGAATAAATATCCGACTATGGTCATACAGCAGAACTGCAAAAGAGAGGCATATACAAAGCCCCAGAGCCTCGGCGATTCAATAGTTATTTCTTTAGAATAATGCCAGTATAAAAAGAAGCCTGAACCGCTGAAGAACAATGTAGCACACACGGCCGTAATGATGTAATATATTTCTGTCTGAATGGTCATCATTATATGTCTTTCCCCATCCTGTCCGTCAGTTCCTTATCACCGCATACCCGAATGTGTATTGCCTTACGGATTTGGTTAAGAGAGGATTAATTATATTGGTCAGGAACGGTGTTTTACCTTCATAACATTCTGCACTATTGTCACAATCCGAGGACCATGCATTTACCCAATCAGGCGGGTTTGCCGGAAGCCAGTTGCAGAGAGTAATGTCGCAGGCTAATGTCTTTGAGCCTTTATCCCAATTTTTAAAGTAGAGAGAATATTCGATCCCCATATTCCCATTCGCATCAGGCGCTGGATCCACCCCTACTGTGGTTACTGCTACACCGGGCTTAGTTTCTTTCCCTGAACCACTGCTGTCGACAGGCATACACTGCCCGCAAAATTCCGGCGTTTTCTGCCTGAACCCGCTGTTGTCGACATTGATGCCTTTTACATTGAGGGCAATATCCGTTAAGAGCGTACCGCCTGTTCCGGACCGGCTCACCAGATATGTTACCGGTATTTCATCCTTATATCTTCTGAAGGCATTTTTGGAGCCTTCCCTGTTGTGTGCCGGATCAGAGAATTTTTTTACTGAGGCGCGTATGTTCCTGTTCCCGAATCCGAGGAATTCCACCGGCATGTTTGATGAACTCATTTTTTTGTATAAGTCGCTTCCAAAATCATACTGATAAGAAAATATATAGCAAAAAAGCGGTGAATCACCTTTAAATGGAACTGCGCCTCCGGCCTCGGAGAACTTGCTCCCGTTAAAAGGGATCCTTACAGCAACAACCTGAAAAAACAGGTCAGCGTCCAGGAGCGCGGATATCTTGTTGATAATACGGGTATAATCATGGACGCTGGAGACATCCTGGATCCCGTCCGTAATGATCAGGAAATTCTTTGATATCCCTCTGTCTTTTTTGACCCGTGCCAATATAGAGTCCAGCACTTTATCAAAATATGTATTGCTCTGGTTATAAAAACCTATATCTTCTACTGCCTGCCAGACATCTCCTCCTATGACATTATCAGGATCAGAAAAGGCATGGTACTTATATTGCCCTTTTTCGCTTATATGCGCCTTTATCGTCCTGAGGAATTTGATATACAGTTCGCCACGATAACCCTTCATTGAACCGGAATCATCAAAAAAAGATTCAGTCTGATCAATGACATCCGGCAGGTCTTGCGGGGGTGTCAGCTTTTCTATTACGGTCTTTGACCCCGGGAATGACGAGGTAAAATTAAAGACAGCCATAAGTCCTATGACTGCCAGAATGGCAACAGGAATGATCAGATAAACTATTCTTCTAATCATTCGGTCTTGCCTTCTGCTGGTGCTCCTTTTTCACAGCACTGTAGATATCTCATTTCACCTTAAAATTAAACTTATTTTCTGCAACCCCAGAGACAGTTTCTTTTAATTCAGTATCTTTATGTAATAGCAGCACATGTGGTTATCCAATGTCTTGTCAACCACATCCTTTGATACCCCTGAAGCCTTGATGAATTCATCTGCAAAGCCTTTTTTACCGGACCCGGCCTTGCACCCAAGCTGGTATACCTCTATATTCTTGCCGCCAATCTTGATCTTTTCTCCAAAAGCGCTTCTCATGGGCTGATGAACCGAGCAAAACGGACTAACGCCTGCGCCTGCTCCTACCCGGTATTTCTGGGCGACCGGGCTTGGCTTGTTGAACTCAGCCGTAAACTCTGCATAGCTTGGTGGAAGCCCCTTGAAGACCTCGTTATAGTTTTTTATTGAGTCGGCAAACGGACATTTTGCAAGCCCGAAGACGCCTTCTTTTATATGCGTGGCCTTGCCCTCTATTTGTGTGATGGGATTTGTCGAATTTTCTATAGCATTGAGGTAATCATCAAATGTCGGATAGTCGACCTCACTGATCTTATCAACAGTCGACAATGCATTTCTCATCAGTGTCCCTTTTGCGCTGGCTGCACCCATCTGCGTGATCATGATCTTGATCATGTCTAAAAAACTGATATGCGCAATGTCCAGTATTTTACCTTGCTCTGACAATGAAATATCCTCCTTGTTAAATTGTTATTGATGAAATAATAAGCCCTTCTCTGATCAAAAGAGAGATTAAACTATCGCTGTTGCTGCTGCGAGCTTATCTTTGTGTCTCTTGATCGCAAGTCTTATCAATGCAAGATTAGCGCCCTGATCTGCCGCAACGACCAGAAAAGTGTCATCTCCAACCGGGGCAAGCATTACAGGCCCTTCTTTGAACTCAAGCATGGTCATAGTGATATGCCCCTTCTCAAGCTGTTTTCCCATGGATTCGAACGATCCAAAACCGCCCGATGCGATCGCGCCTATCATCTCGGCATCGATACCCTTTCTGACTATGCTGTCGATCAAAAAACCGTCGCGACCGACAAGGCAAACGGCATTAACTCCATCCACCCGTGTGAACACACTCAAAATCTCTTTTGTTGCTTCCATTTCTTACCTCCTTTTCCTTTCATCCTTTGAAAGGCTTATGATTGATATTATATTGAACCCTCTGTTTTCTTTAAGGGCTTTGATGTTTTTTTACTCTCTTTTTTTATTGTTATCAGCTGCCATATTTTTTTCTTTAGGCCGCACTCTTATCCAGTCATCAGGTTTTGCCGCAGATTTTTCTTTCTTCTTGGGTTTTTTCTCCTTATTAACTGGGGGCTCTAAGGGTTTTGCCCCTTTTGCATTAACGCTTAACCATTCAGAAGAAGGGCCCGTCTTTGCTGACCCCTCAGATTTCTTATCTCTGGCATCAGGAATTTCAAACCCTCCTGTTTTCTTTGCAGATGTTGTCTCCCATTCATCAAACTTCAATTCTAGTCCGTCTTTTTTATCAGGCAGTCTTTTCTCTTTGCCGGGTGCGGGCCTGAATGCCTGAGCTCCTTTTGCATCTATCGTCAGCCATTCAGAAGAAGATTCTGTCTGTGCCTCATCCTGAGATTTTTTATCTCTGGCATCAGGAATTTCAAACTCACTTGTTTTCTTTGGGGCTACTGATTCCCATTCATCAAATTTTGATTCAGGTTTTTCTTTAATGTCCTGCCGTTTTATATTTCCAGCAGGGGCCGGTTTGAATGCCTGAATACCTTTAGAATTGATTACCAGCCATTCGGAAGAATGGGCTTCCTGCGATGATACCTGAGATTCTTTATGTCCCAGATCCGGAATTTCAAATTTATTCAATTCCTTAATCTCTGATGGGACAGGAGTGGTCTCTTTATCACGCGGCTCCATGTCTTTGCCGGGATCGGCCATAAATGACCGTTTCCCTTCCTTGTCTATTGTTACCCATTCAGACAAATGGCCTGGTTGCCCGGCCTCATAGGTCTCTTCGGTCTTAACTACAGGAGTCTCAGGAACAATTGGTTGTATATCATCTATAATCACTATTTCATCAGGCTTTACTGCGGTGTCTCCTGTATCTAAAGGTTGTTTACTTCCATTATCAAACATACCGAGTTCCTTTGCCGTATCTGCGTCAAGTTTGTCGTATGACCTTGCAGATCCCTCTCTTTCTGCATGCCCTTTGTCTTTTTTCCCAAGGAACATGCGTAAAAAGATCAGGCCTTGACCTATAAAGCTTTTTTGACTGGTCTCATGAACAGATAGATCCTTATCAACATCCTTAGTGAACGACCGGAGTATTTCAGGTTTAATATCTTCAGCCTCTGCATCAAGTTGGACGGGCTGAGGCAGCTCAGGCTGTATACCTGCATGTTCAATATCATGTTGAACCGGCTGATGTTTTTCCGGCACTATGTCAATAAGTGTTTCATCTGTCTTAGGTGGTTCCAGTATCTCAGGTTGTATGTCTGCATGTTCACTAACGATCTGCATTGGTTGAGGGGCTGTGGCAGGTGCAGGCGCAGCTGTCACAGGCTGAATGTCGGACTGATCCGCATCAATATATATATACATATGTACGTCCTCCGGCACCATTTCCTCTATGTCAGCAGAGGTTGTATCATCCTTATCAGGTTGTCTCAACTCAGGCTTTATGTCCTCATGCCCCTTATCAGCAAGGGCCAACAGAAACACCTCAGGCTGTAAATCAAATGGAACGGCATTTTCTTCTTTAGGTTTTATTTCTTCATGCACTGAATCAACATGGATCGGTTCCGGGATCTCAGGCTTTATATCAATTTCCGCATGAAGCGGTTGATGAGTCACATGCAGCTCTGCTGCCGGGGATGTTTCCTCCGGAGCAGGTTCAGCGGCCATCGGCTCTGTATTTTCAGGTGTCTCCTCTGCATGGGTAGGACCTAAAACTTCAGGTTGCATATCCTGATGTTCAATGTCAGGTTGAACAGGCTGGGTCATTTCCGGGAGCACTTCTGCAGGGGCTGCGTCTGCCTGTGCAGGCGCAGTAATCACCGGTTTTATATTTATATGCCTGTCATCGTCATGATCTGGCTGATGAATCTCATCCGCATACCACATTTCAGGTTGAGCCGGCTCCGGCATTTCCAAGCGTGTTTCATGGAACCACGTATCATCATGGGCTGGCTCATGGATCTCAGGCCCCATATCTTTATCCGCTGTATCAGCATAAAGCAGTTGAGGGGTCTCAGGCTGTAATTGTTCGTGCTGCCTGCCGGTCATATCTGATGAAATGCCTGATTCAGACGCTTTAACAGTCATTTCATGTGTGCTGACTGAATCAGTTGCGGCAGACGCAGCCTGTTTTTCTTTTGCCTTTTGTTTGAGCATAAATTTGTTATAAAAGACATCTTTGTGCAACTTCATCCCCTTGGCAGCCTCATATACATCATCCACATCTACTGCTTGTTTACCTTTTTCAAAGGCCGCACTGAGGGATCTGTCGCACAGTAAATTTATTATATGGGGCAAACGTCCTGTGCCGGAGCTCAGTGCCAGCACCAGGGCATCCCAGCCAGCGTCCGTAAATATCGAAGGCTGCCCCCCGGCTATTTGAATGCGATGCAGAATATACTTTCGTATTCTGCTGCCATTTATTCTTCCAAAAAGTTCCATAACTGCGATGTGCTGTTTGAAAGGTTTCATCTCCAGCCTGTTTACGATGTCTATCAGTCCCTCCTGGCCCAGAAGAAACAGCTGTATCAGTTTGGTCGAATCACTGTCAAGATTGGCAAGCACGCGAACGCCGTTCAGCGTATCAGCTGACATAAGATGAGCATCATCAATGATGAGGAGGCATTTCCCCCCTCCTGACTTGATCTGCAAAAGAGCGGCCTCAATATTTTTTATATCAAAGACCTTTTTTGTTGATGGCGGCAGCCCGAGCTCTTGGTCAATAAGATTAAAAAGGTCTGTGCTGTTCCTCGGCGGCATTGCCATGCATATGGTATTTATATTGGGCGGTATATCCGATTTTATAACCTGGCTCAGGGCTGTCTTGCCTGCCCCGTTAGGCCCTATAATGACAGTTACGCCCTGTCCAATCGTGAGATACTCTACTATGCGGTTGCGGATCAGGGCATATTCGCCATCATTAAAAAAGAATATCGGATCAGGCACATGTTCAAAGGGGAGCATGTTGAGGCCAAAGTGTTCATTGTACATGGTCTCTGTAATTCTTTGGTCCTTAGATAATTCTTCCATTTTTTATTTTAATGAATGATCCAATATTAATAAAACTGCCATGTTGAAATATAAATCCGCTTCCCCCCGTAAAAAATATATGGCCCATGTTGCAAATCTATTCCCCTATCCATAATTATCGGAATACATTGACTATTTCTTTAATCCCGGGTTAATCCACATTAATGCCATAAACCCGGAAAATGCAATTAACCACAGATATGGGTAAATTCCAGGATGCAAAGGACAAACTGCAAATAATATTCAAGATCAAACGGTGGATAAATGCCGGCAGGCGGGTCCAGGTGATTTTTATGCTATAATTCGATTAGAAAGCTGCTTTTACTATGAAAGTCAGGCTGCGATCCCGGATGGTTCAAGGCCCAAAAGCTCAAATGATCATTTGTGGATCTTATAACAGCGCTTATAGCAGCCTTCAATGCCTGATCTGCTGTAATAATCTTGCTCAGATCAAGATTAACGGAAAGCTCTAAAACATTAGATTGTTTATGAACGGCAAAGGGCAGTGAAGCAAAGGCAGGCTCCTCCTGCATCCCCTTCCTGTACGAATTGAAGCTATAGACGTTCCAGTGCCCGGCAGGCGACAGGTTAAATTCCCAATACTTATCCGAATTATTCAATGCGACAAAAAATTCAAAACATGTCTCTTCCCATAGATTTTTCCTTCGAGCCGGCATATCCTCCTGCACGGGGATGATCAGTGCCGAAAGGCGGCCTTTTAGCAAATAGCTGATAGAGAGTTTATTAAAGCTGCGGCTTATGTTCCCGGTGATCTTCAGGTACTGCCGAGGTTCTGCCGATTGGAACTGCTTCAGGGAAAAGCTCTGTGCAATCATCTGACGCTCTTGATTATATTGCGGATTTCCGCTGCCTGTGATTCGATGCTCTCTGTAAGTTTGAACTGGACAAGCGCCCTTTCAAGATTATGTTCCGGGCTTTTTGCCCTGAAATACACATTGCCTTCCAGATAGTCTGTGAAAAATCTCAGTCCCAGCTCGAAAGTTATTAATCGGATAGAGTCGTAGATATAATCAAAGTCATCCTCAGTGAGGAATTCTCTTGCTATCGAGAGATATCCCTGTCGGGTCGCCGTGGATCGGCCGAATACGCAATTTGCCCTTCGCCCGGGCATTTTCAAGTACATTTGCCTGTGCGCTCCTGCCGCTTATAAACCTGATGCAGTGGCTTATTTCAGGAGATCTTTCAGCCTTGTACTTTGCCAGCACATTATCATAATGCTGAAGATAGCGGGGCGTAATGTGAAATCCTTCAAGTGTATCATACAGCTTTTCTGAAGGCAGATCGCTAAGGAGATCGTGAAATATGCCGAGGGCATATCCGGTTTCTTTTGCATGGCTGATATCTTTGATCACATCAAAAGATTGCGAGGAGCTGATGAAGCTGACCGCACGCCAGAATGAGCCTTCAGTGTCGATCCAGTGGTCCTTGCCGTCCTTTGTCGAAAGTACGCGCATAATTTCCCATCGCCGGCCTCCTTCAAAAGGAAAATTCTGGAGCCGCTTGCGGATATGTTCTGTAGATACACGCATATTGAGCATTACAAGATCCGGCCTGTGGAAAACTTGCGTATTGATACGCTGAAGGATATAGCGGTCTTCTTCTCCGGCGTTAAGCGTTACCAGAAAGGTCTTATTTATATTGCCATTGCCATATTCACGGACGTCAGTGATCTTGCCGGAAGGCGTGAACTGCTCTGCAACAGCAACTATATTGTCCAATTTTTTACCCCTTGTATTTGGATATATTCAGCCTGACAGATATTCTATTGGATGGACAGTATCCGGGTCAAACGAATTCTTCAGCTTAAGAGCCTGTCGGACTTAGGGCGTGAGTAGTGTAAAATAGACGCATGAGAAAATTTATAGACATAGACAGAGAAACACCAATGTTGTTGCCATGCGATTTGAGGGACTGGATACCGGAAGACGATATGGTGCATTTCATC
>JACQXH010000249.1:0-1466 GCA_016208845.1 Nitrospirota bacterium
AATATAGAGAGGCGCAAAAAAGGCATAAAAGAACAGCATGATTTCGAACTCATAAAAAAAGACGGCGCCAGGATTTTTGTGACGATGGAGGCCTCGCCTAATTTTGATGAAAACGGCGAATACACAGGTGGCGTTGCCGGTGTTATTGATATAACCGAGCGGAAGAAGGCCGATGAGCAGATCGCAAATTCCCTGCGGGAAAAAGAGACCCTGCTCAGGGAGATACATCACAGGGTAAAGAACAACATGCAGGTGATCAGCAGTCTTATGACCCTTCAGTCAGCCTATATCAAGGACAAGGAAGCGGCCGCCATATTCAGGGAGAGCCAGGAGCGCATAAAATCAATGGCCATTGTCCATGAGAGGCTGTACCTTTCTGAAAACCTTGCAGAGATCGATCTTGGCGAATATATTGATGCCCTGACAAAAGACATTATGCGCGCCTTCGGCGCAGAACCTTCAAGAATAGGTCTGGAAATAAATACCGGTGCTGAGGTCAAACTGAATATCGACACCGGGATCCCCTGCGGACTGATCCTGAACGAACTTATCACTAACAGCATTAAGCATGCCTTCCCCGGCGGACGCACAGGGAAAATTATTATAGATGTGAACAGTGATGCTGAAGGATATGTGACTTTAAAGATCATCGACAACGGGACCGGCTTGCCCGAAGGGTTTGATCATCAAAATGCAAAGACCCTCGGACTGAGGCTCGTCCATATGCTGGTCCGTCAGCTCAAAGGCAGTATTGAAAAGGCTGATACGGCAGGGACCGTGTTTATTATAAAATTTAAAAATGTATTAGCTTAAAAAAAGCCGGTTGACACAGACTTCCACTGATTCTTAAATGGGATAGAAGAATATTTAACCACGGATTAACACTGATAAAATAAGAGGATATAGGATCATCATCTAACGGCTAAAAATGCTGACAAACACAGAGACACGGAGGTAAATAATAAATGAGAAGTGAGAAATGAGAAATAAAAGACAAGAGATGTCCTGCTTCCAATTTCTTATTTCCTATTTCTCATTTAGTCCCCCGTATCTCAGTGCCTCTGTGTTTAAATTTTTGTGAACAGAAAGGATGGGAATTCTAAATGACCAGGGTCCTCATTGTAGAGGATGAAATAATAATCGCTGAAGATATTAAAGACGCTTTGCTGAAGCTGGGCTATGAGGTGCCGGCTGTCCTGCACAGCGGCGAAGAAGCGATCAGGGCCTCCGAAGAACTGCGCCCGGACATCGTCCTCATGGACATTATATTGAAAGGCGTTGTGGATGGTTTCACAGCCGCTGAACAGATAACAGGGCTTTTCGGCATTCCCCTGATATTCCTGACCGCCCACGCTGATGCCAAGACATTTGAGCGCGCAAAGGTGACAAACCCTTACGGCTATCTGCTGAAGCCCTTTGACATACATGCACTTCAGCACGCCATTGAAATATCTCTCTACAAACAC
>JACQXH010000249.1:1526-7499 GCA_016208845.1 Nitrospirota bacterium
GCTCAGAGAAAGCGAGCAGAAATTCCGCTCTCTTTTCAATCAGGCCTCTGACGCCATATTTCTTCTGCTGCCGGTAGATGATGACTTAATAATACAAGACGCTAATTACGCGGCGCTGGAGATGCATGGATATGCGAAAGATGAACTCGCCGGCAAGTCCATATCCCTGCTTGATGACCCTGAAACCCGCAGGCATATAGCTGAAAGAGTTAAACGCCTTATGCCCGGAGAGCCTCTGCATGCGCAGGGGGTTCATGTACGCAAAGACGGTTCTTCCTTTCCTGTTGATATATCTGCCCAGCGCATTTACATCGGTTACAAGCCTTATGTGCTGGCAATAGACCGCGATATTACTGACCGCAAGAAGGCTGAGCAGGCCCTGATAGAGTCTGAGGCCAAGTTCAGGGATCTGGTGGAATCCACGAGCGACTGGGTATGGGAAACTGATGAAAATGGGAGATACACTTATTCAAGCCCTAAGGTAAAAGACGTCCTTGGTTATGATGTCCCTGAGGTAATCGGGAAGACCCCCTTTGACTTCATGCCTGAGGATGAAGCGCATAAGATCATCACTGCTTTTGACGGGATAAAGGCAGAACCGAGGCCATTTCATGGCCTGGAAAATATCAACCGCCACAAACGCGGGCATCTCGTTGTTCTTGAATCGAGCGGAGTTCCTGTGTTTGATAAGGACGGCCAATTAAGAGGATTCAGGGGCATTGACAGGGACATCACCCAGCTGAAAAAGATAGAGCAGAAATTGCATGAGATGTCCATAACCGATGAGCTTACAGGACTGCTCAACAGGCGCGGCTTCTTTGCCCTTGCTGACCAGCAGTGCAAATTGGCCGACCGCACCAAAAGGCAGATGTGCCTCATCTACATAGACCTTGACGGACTTAAAATAATTAATGATGAATTAGGGCATGAAACAGGCGACAGGGCCTTGATAGAAACCGCAGAGGTACTTAAAAAGACCTTCAGGGAGTCAGACATAATGGCACGGATCGGAGGAGATGAATTTGTCGTGCTCCTGACAGAGCCTGCCGAGACCGGCGTGGAAAATGTCACTGCAAGGCTCATCGAAGAAAATCTGAGGGTACATAACACACAGGCCGGAAGAAAATTTGAGCTGATGTTCAGCATGGGGTCTGCCATCTATGACCCGGAACGCCCCTGCTCTGTAAACGACCTCATCAGCAGGGCAGATGAATCCATGTATGCGGATAAACAGCGCCGCAGGCTGGAGAGATAAGATGCGATTGAATCTTGCCCATCTCCAGAGAAGTTGCTAAAATCATAAGGTTTCAAGGGATCGAGAAAATGCAAAATTCAAAATGCAAATCTCAAAATTAAGGAGTTTTTTTATTTAAATTAAAATTTCTTCTTCCATAATTTTGATTTTTTATATTTGATTTTTTATTTCTATCACTCGAAGCGAGTCTCGGAACCAGTTACACCGGTAATGAGAGAAGAACCTGAAAGTTTTATACAGACCTATGCCGATAATCAAAGTTGAAAATCTCGTAAAGAGATTCGGGAAAATAATAGCAGTAGATGACGTTTCTTTTGACGTTGAAGAGGGCTCCATCTTCGGCTTCCTCGGCCCCAACGGGGCAGGGAAGACTACCTCAGAGGTAAGGAAGGCCATAGGTATCGTTTTTCAGGACACGACCCTTGACAAGGACCTGACCGCATACGAAAACCTTATGTTCCATGCATACCTCTATAATGTTAAGAGGCCTGAAAGAGTAAATCGGGTCAATGAGGCCCTCAACTTTGTAGATCTGTTCGACAGGCGAAAGGACCTTATCAAAAAATTCTCAGGCGGGATGAAGAGGAGGCTTGAGGTCGCAAGGGGGCTGATACACAGGCCGAGGGTGCTGTTCCTTGATGAACCTACTCTTGGGCTTGATCCGCAGACAAGGGCCAACCTGTGGGAATTTATTGTAGAGCTTCCCAGAAAACACAATGTGACTATCTTTATGACAACGCATTACATGGAAGAGGCAGAGGTCTGCGACAAGATAGCCATCATTGATAAAGGTAAAATTATTACAATGGGCACGCCTGACGAGCTCAAGAAGACCATAGGCGGCGATGTCATTTATGTCAAGACCTCGGATAATGCAAAGGCAAAGGCCGAGATAGAAAAAATACTGCAAGTCGATGTTTCAGAAAAGGACGGCGAGCTATTCATAACCTCCATAAAAGGCGACGCCTGCATACCAGTGCTTATAAAAACGCTGGGTGATACAGTACTTTCAGTGCGGCTTCAGAGGCCTACCCTGAATGACGTCTTCCTGAAAATGACCGGAAAAGCAATTAGGCATGACGAGGCCTCGGCAGGAGATAACATAAAGGCAGAAGTGCGCGCATACAGGAGGAAAGTTGATAGAAGTTAATGCCGTGTACGTAATCGTAGCAAGGGAATTCAAGAAGTTCGTCAGGGAAAAGAGCAGGCTTATATCTACTCTCGCACGGCCGCTCATCTGGCTTTTTCTCGTAGGCGGCGGCATGTCAAGACTCGTTTCGCCGGGCATGGGGGTGTCGTATATGCAGTTCATTTTCCCGGGCATACTCGGCATGACCATATTATTCAGCGCCATATTTTCTTCCATCTCGATTATCTGGGACAAAGAATTCGGATTTATGAAGGAAATCCTTGTTGCCCCTGTATCAAGATTACCCATTGTCATCGGAAAGGCATTGAGCGGTACAACTGTATCTACCATACAGGCGGCAATTATCCTTGCCCTGTTCCCGTTTCTCGGATTCAAACTCAGCATGCGGAAAGGCACTTAGCGGAACGATCATCTCAACCATTCAGGCGGCCATCATTTTGATGCTCTTCCCCTTTCTGGGCCTCAAACTGGGCCTGCTTGCTATCCCCCAGACGATCCTCGTCGCCATACTGCTTTCCTTCTGCATCTCTGCCCTTGGAATTGTTATAGCATCATTTTATGAGAGCTTTGAGAGTTTCAGCGTTATTATGAACTTTATCGTGATGCCGATGTTTTTTCTTTCAGGCGCGATGTATCCGGTGAACAAACTTCCTGAGATACTGCAGTTCATATCAAGGCTTAATCCGTTAACTTACGGGATAGACGCGTTAAAACATACTATATTGAAGGACGGCGGGTTATTTGATTTCTCTATGGCTGCGGATGTGGGGGTGCTTCTTGCAACATCACTTCTATTCGTCATCACCGCAGGCATTATGTTCGAACGCAAAAAATAGCGCCCGGTTCAGCATTCCATGCCGACTTTTACATTCTTCACATAATTGATAATGCCTTCAGGATCACATTTAATGCACATATCAATTCCCTGTATTATCTGCATATCCTGGCACAGCAGATACGCCCTTTTCAGTTCAAAATCCTTTATGCTGTCTATGACAAGCGCCTTGGGCCTCACATAAACCTTTCCACAGCCCATGCATACCCAGATGAAATTATGCTTTGCAGCTTCAAGGCAATTTTCGCAGACAAAAACCCTGATCCCGTCCATTGCCTCAACATAAGTTGAGGTGTACTCGTGCTTGCAGATATGGCACATATCCATCTTTGTGTTCAGCTCAACCATTTCATCCTCCTTTCCCTTTCACTCATTCTCTCTGTCTCCTGATTATCTTTTCGTCTTATTGCTTGAATTTCTTTAATCCTTTTTTAAACTTTATGTCTGTCAATTTATGCTCCTGAATTATGTATATGCAATTCTTATACCTGTTTAAATAGAAGTTTTTTTGCGGTTATTATTGTTGAAAATCAGAGGGACTGCACCAGGCAACTGCTTGATTTAGTATGATAATTAGCAATGCAAGCCACAAGCTGTCTATTTATATAAAGGCAGGCGCCGCCAAGGCAAATGATGGTCACTGGTCATATTGCCGGATCGTTGTGTCAAAAAACACACAAAATACGAAAAAGAGTTAACCACGAGAACTAAATGAGAAATAGGAAATGAGAAATTGGAAGTGAAAATCTATTGTATTTTATTTCTCATTTCTCACTTCTCATTTCTTATTTATCTCCGTGGTAAATGAACTGCTGTTTTTTGTTTTATTATGATTATCATTGGCAAGTGGGTTAAAATATCAAATAATGAAGAGCGGGCCATTAAAGATCTTTTTTTCAGGCATAGCCGGCAGCGGCGTATCTGCGATAGCAGGTTTCATGGCTGACAGCGGAAATATTATAGCAGGCTCTGACAGGGCCTTTGATATCAACCCGTCACATCCACTTAAACAAATTCTCTTATCAAGGGGAATTACTATTGTGCCTCAGGATGGAAGCGGCATTGATAACACCTTTGATCTTGCCGTCTTCAGCACTGCCGTGGAAGCTGACCAGCCGGAGGTATTGAAAGCAGGGAAGTTAAATATCCCGGTAAAAACAAGGCCGGAATATCTTACTGAAATTATGTCATTTTACAAGGCAATAGCCGTCGCAGGTACAAGCGGGAAATCTACTACATCGGGCCTGCTTGCATTCCTTATGCAGAGACTCGGATACAGCCCCGGTTTTATCGGCGGAGGAAAGGTAAAGCAATTCAGATCACCCTCAAATCCCGGGAATTCGATCTCCGGAAACTCAGAATATCTGGTTGTCGAGGCCTGTGAATCAGACGGCTCGATTGTAAATTACAGACCTGAGCATTCCATGATCTTAAACCTCAGCCTCGATCACCACACAGTTGACAAGACCGCCGCGATGTTCAGGGCCTTAATTGAAAATACAGGCGGAAGGGTCATAGTAAACGCCGATGATAAAAATCTTAAAGACGTAACAGGCAATAATTCTATCACTTTCTCCATTCAAAAGACATCAGATTATAAAGCGGACAGAATAATATACAGGGATTTCAGCACGGATTTTTCATTGCATGGTACAGACTTCAGGGTTTCTCTTCCCGGCGCACACAACCTCTCTAATGCCCTCTCCTGCATCGCCCTGCTTGCAGATATGGGGATGTCTCTCAGCTCTATCGCGTCAGTGCTTCATGAATTTGAGGGGATCGAGAGACGGTTTGATGTCCATCTGAACACAAAGGACTACCTTGTCATAGATGATTATGCCCATAACCCTCATAAGATATTTTCGCTTATGCAGACAGTAAGAAACCTGAGAGAAAGAATATGCTACATATTCCAGCCTCATGGCTTCGGCCCCACAAGGCTTATGAAAGAAGAATACATCAGGGTCTTTGCAGATAACCTCCGCAGCTCTGACCGGTTAATGCTCCTGCCTATATTCTACGCCGGCGGGACCGCGGCAAAAGACATATCAAGCCAGGACCTTGCTGACGGCATAAGGACTGCCGGGAAACCGGTTGAAGCAGTTAACGACAGAAAAGATATTTTAAAAGGGCCCAGTGAATATCAGGCCTATGTTGTCTTTGGAGCGCGCGACGACACCCTGTCGGACCTTGCAAAAGAAATTGCACAGGCGCTTGGATGAACATGGGAAGTGCCTCTATGTTTCCTATATTTCTTGAGTGTGCTTCTATGTTTTTTTTCTTAGTGTTGAGCAAAGTATCAGCTGTCATGGATGATCGACTCTATTACTGTACGATAATTTTAACGCTTCCTGAAGAAACAGGTGAATTGGGAAGTCTGGCCTGAATCATATGTTCTCCGGGAGTAATCGTAAGGCGCGCAGTGTATGGATAATCCGTCACCTGAAAGGGCCTGCCGTCAATGTACCATACCAATTGCGGAACTATAGGATTCACAACTGCTCGCAAGGCCAGGGTAGACATATCCGCAGGCGTTTCAGGGTCGCGTATCAGGCGCAGTCCATTTTCAGGTGAAATAATGCTTATATGCATCTTTTTTTCTTTAAGTTGAAATGATGCTTCTTTCGCTCCGCCAACAAAACCTGCAGGATCATCCAATCTTTCTGGGGGCCTGCTGATCCCGGCGGCAGAAGCCCACTCAGCATAGCGCGGGGGCAGATCGACAAAATTCCG
>JACQXH010000074.1 GCA_016208845.1 Nitrospirota bacterium
CCAGGGAAATTCTCATGAAAAAGATGGTTTTTGAAAAAAAGGATGACCTTTTTGTTATGGGCGATGACGCTTATCTTTATATTGTGCTCGGTCAGCAGACGCCGTTTTATATAACTTTTTATAACAAGTCAATTCTCTATTCCCAATTGAATACTGTCTCATGGCTTGAGCGCCATAAGCCCAAATATGTCATGTGGAAAAGCGCCTTCAAAGAGTTTGACAAAGTCCCCAATATTGTGCGGATACCGTTGGTTTTCGAGAAAATTATGCAGGATTATGTGTACGCTTATACTATCGGACCGTTCCATATTTTGAGGCGAAAATTGCCCATTGAGGTGGCGAGTTTGGACTTCTGGCGGTCAAATCTGGGAGAGACTGTAGATCTGGGTTATATCCCGTCTCGCTCTGATCCTGCCGTCTTCGAGGCCAATTCCCTTGGCTCCGGCAAGGAAGCAAATTTCCTGAAGGTAACAATAAATAGTCCTGTTCATGGCGAGGTGGATAAGGTGTACTGTAAAGTCGGTGAATTTATGTATGCTATACGATTCAACGAGCGCGAAGGCATCACCGTGTATAACATCTATCTAAATCGGATATGGTTCTGGCAACTTGCAATCGCGAACCAGGTGAAGCCTGTTGTGGTTCAATCAATGGAACCGGGCATGAGCATGCAAGTCAAGACGGTGAGACTGCGGAATGACGTCCTGTACTGAGACAGTGAGTTCACGCAGAGGCATTAGTTCTGGTCTGGGTGGGTTCTATAGTTTATTTATTGAATAAGGGAAGAAGCACGTAATGACTGCAGCTGAATGCCAGGTCTGTAAAAGACTTCAAAAACATTATTTTGATTATGCAAATTATCATTATTGCCGCTGTCCATACTGCGGGCTTGTTTCTACTTTGCCAATTCCCGAACGGACTGAGATTGAGCGGCATTACGAGAAAAGATTCAATACGGGCAACTATTCATTATTATCGTCATATCGTAAGGAATATCGCCAGGTTTATTTAGATTTTGTGGGAGCATTGAACAGCAGATTGTGGTCCTGCGGGAAAACTCTTCGCGGGCAGAAAATCTTGGATATAGGTTGCTTTACCGGAGATCTCCTTCTGTTATTGCAAGAAAAAGGTGCAGATGTATACGGCATTGAACTTCAACCGGATGCAGTTGCTATTGCCAACACAATGCTGCCTGGTCGTATTTTCATGTCAGATGTGTACGAAGACAATTTTCCACAAGAGCAGTATGATATTATTACCCTTACCGGGGTAATAGAGCATTTGATAGATCCAGTTGGGCTTATTCAGCGGGTGTTTGAGCTTCTCACGCCAGGCGGCTTCATACTTCTTCAAACACCGAATAGCGGCTCATTTATTGCTCGGATTATGGGGAAATATTGGCCGCCATATGCCCCTGTTGAGCATATTCATTTATTCTCGCGACGCAGCATGAGAATGGTTTTAGAAAAGAGCGGGTTTCGAGATGTTGTTTTTAAAAGGCACATGAAGAAATTGCCGATTGCATATGTTTATCAAATGCTTAATAATTTCGGTCCCGAATTCCATCGATTATTAGCTCCTCTTTATAATCTCTGTTCAAGTAGAATAAAAGGAAAATCCTTCATTTTTTATGCCGGTGAAATGATTGCGACGGCAGTAAAGCCGTGTGAAATCCTTGATATTTTGGAGTGTAAATGAGAATAATAATTATAAATCCTCCGCACACAACTCCCATCATCCGCGAAGGACGTTGCCAGTCCCCGCAAAATATGCGAAGGACTTCAATCCCGCAAATGACGCTGGCTTATCTGGCGGGAGTCCTGAAGAAGGCCGGACACAGCCTGCGGGTTTTCGATTGTATTGCGGAAAATCTTGATGCCAGCGGATTTCTTAACCGGATAAGGGATTTTGACCCTGAACTGGCCTTCATTAATACTACGACGCCTTCCATTGACGGTGACATTAATTTTATCTCGGAATTCAAGAAAGAGATTCCCTCATGTTTTATGACAGCTTTTGGCATACATGTCACGGCACTGCACGAGGAGATTCTGGCAGGCACTGCTGCCATAGATTGCATTATCCGCCATGAACCGGAATGGACCGCATTGGAACTTGCCTCCGCTATTCAACAGGAGGCTTTCCTGCATGGGAATACTTCAACAGGTCTTATTACCTGCACCCTGTCTTCAATAAACCCTATGTTATGGTAAATACATCCAGGGGCTGCGCCCATAATTGCATATTCTGCGTTGCTTCACTTTATTATGGCAAGAAAGTACGGTATCGTTCGGTTTTAAGCGTTATCGATGAAATTGAAAACCACGTAGTAGCTAAATTCGGAATTCGTCATATCTGGATGTATGCAGATGATTTTACCTGCTCCCCTGCTTTTGTCAAGGAGCTTTGCCGGACCATTATTGCGCGTAAGATAAAGATCACTTGGTGGACCAATACGAGAGTTGACAAATTGGATGAAGAGATGTTTTGTCTTATGAGGGACGCGGGTTGCTTTATGCTCTCCATTGGTGGAGAAAGTGGCAACGCTCAAATCCTCAAAACAATCAGAAAGGGGACAAAACCTGAACATATTAGGAATACGGTTGACCTTCTTCGTAAAGTGGGGATCAATTCTTTAGTATATTTTTTGATTGGGCTGCCGGGAGAAACACAGGAAACGATCAGGGAGACCATCGAGTTTGCCAAACGGATCAATCCTGATTACGTTGAATTTTATCCGGCGACTCCTTACCCCGGGACCCGGTTTTACGAAATTGCCGCTTCAGACAATCTGATTGTTAATAATAGCTGGAACAGTTATATGTGCGGCGGTAATGAGTTCGTTATTCAAATTCCCGGTATGGATAAGAATGAACTTGATATAATTTTGCGAAGGGCCTACCGGGAATTTTACATGAGGCTGTCTTATGCGCGCATATTTATAAAAAAAACCTTGAGACCTGCCGAGTTTGGCCGACTTGTAAGGTTCGGGCTTGGCTATATCGGAAGATTTGTCTCAAAGTGAGGCCATTATGATATATATACTGCTGCCTGTTTATAATGAAGCGGATAATCTCGAAGCGCTTTTTAAAAACGTCAGAAGTGGTATGGAGTCAAGGGGATACCCCTATAAAATAATCGCCTGTAATGACGGCAGCTCCGACGATAGTTACAGCATCCTTGTTGCATCCAAGGGAAGATACCCGTTGCACGTTATCGGCAAGTCCCAAAACGAAGGGCTTGGTTTTGCCTTAAGAAGTTTGCTTAGCGAGGTGGTATCGCAGTCTACGGATGATAAAGACATAGCAGTTGTTTTTGATTCTGACAACACCCACAACCCCGAACATATCTACCATATGGTCAACAAGATAAGAGACGGTTTTGATGTCGCTATTGCTTCCCGATATTTGAGAGACAGCAGAATTGTAGGCGTTTCAAGGTCCCGGCGGTTCCTCAGTCTTGGAGCATCCGTTATTATGCGGATCGTGTTCCCGATCCGGGGCGTAAAGGACTATACGTGCGGCTATCGCGCTTATAGTATGGGCAGTCTGAAAAAGGCCGTTAAAAAATTTGGTGACCGCTTGATTGAAGAAAGAGGTTTTGCCTGCATGGCTGAACTGCTCATCAAATTGCGCACCCTGGACCTTCTGGCAGTGGAGGTGCCTCTTGTACTCAGATATGATCTAAAGGGAGGAAATAGCAAAATGAATGTTGTTAATACTGTCGGGAGTACACTTGCTATGCTGGTAAAATTACGCAGGATCAAATAATTCCATGAATTCAGGGAAAATAGTTTTTATTCAGCCGCCCGTGTCTCTTGAAGAAATTTATGGAGGGCTTGCAAAAGCGGGCGCGGTTTCTCCTCCGCTCAATCTGCTATTGCTTGCTGCCCTAGTGAGAGAGCACGGTTATGAGCCACTCATAATTGACGGAATTTCTTGCTGCCATGTCTGAAATCGGATCGGGTACTAAGGTCAGAGGAGTAATAAGCCGCAGCGCCGAAAGGCTGGTCAATTCCAGATTGCGAGATGACAAAATCGATCTGGACTCATTGCCCTTTTATGCATGGGATCTTCTAGAGGGTTTTCCTGAACGATACAAGGCACCTTTGTTTTCAACCCACCGAACCCCGGCGGCCCCTATTCTGACCTCACGCGGTTGTCCCGGGAAATGTATTTTTTGTTTTAGCGGCTGCCATAACACCTTATCCACATATTCATCTGAATATATCATAAGGCTCCTGAAGCATCTGCAGACGCATTATGGGATCAGGGAGTTTATGATCCATGACGATAATTTTGTAATGTTCAAAAATAATTTAATAGAACTGCTCTCAATGTTAATATCAGAAAATCTTGAGATGTCATGGAGCTGCAATGCCCGTGTTGATATGGTGGACGAAAATGTTCTCGCGCTCATGGCCAAGGCAGGGTGCTGGCAGATTTCCTATGGGATCGAAACCGGCAATCAGAAGATTATGCAGGTGCTGGAAAAGAATATTACCAGAGAAAAAGTGGCACATGCAATTTCCATAAGTCGAAAGGCCGGTATTCGTACCGTGGGTTATTTTATGATCGGACATTTCGGAGAAACGCCGGAGACTATTGAGGAGACAATCCGCTTTGCATGCAGCATAGGCTTGGATGACTTCAGAATGAGTTTTTTCACTCCATTACCGGGGACAAAGGCGGCGTTGCTCGCTACTCAATATGGAACATTTGAAAATGACTGGAGCAAAATGAACCTTTTTGCTCCGGTATTTACACCAGTTGGAATGGATAAAGAGCAACTTTTAGCGGGCCAGAAGAGGGCACTAAGAAAATTTTTTTTTCGGCTGTCTGTCGTGTGGTCATTTCTGAAGATGGTGAGAAATCCTTTTCTTGCCATCAGGGGCGCTTACCTGTTTGCAATATATGTGATGAAACGAAATGGCTAAAGGAATGGCACCTTATGAATAACATTCTGATTGCGTTTGGCACCCGACCGCGCAGTTTTATTTTCTCAAAGGAAAAAAATCATGTCCGCTCCGACAGTCGTTTATCGTACACGGAACCCGCAGCCTTCCGATGATTACAAGTGCGGGACCAGCATAGCCAGTCCCCATGACCATACCCGCAGGGTTTGGTTTTCTTACTTCACAGTAAAGATCCCTTCTAAGTCTCATTCGTATACAGTGATAATATGAAAATCCTCTTTATTTCCGGGCGTGAACCAAGCTATGTGAGAAATGCGATGATATTGAAGGGTTTAAAAAGACAAGGGGTGGAAATTCTCGACTGTACTGACTCATCGGCTTCCTATCTTACCAGATATATTACAAGCTTAAGGAAATATATCCTTGCAAGAAACAATAAGTTTGACTTCGTTTTTATAGGATTTTTTGGTCAGCCGCTCGTGCCGATCATCGGAAAGCTCACCAGTAAACCCATAATTTTTGATGCCTTTCTATCGGCGTATGACACATTGTGCTTTGATAGGAAAAAATTTAAACCAACCTCTCCGACAGGAAGATTTTTCTATTGGCTTGATAAGTATTCGTGCGAGAGTTCGGACAGGATTTTATTAGACACGAACGCTCACATAGACTATTTTATTGACACCTTCGGCCTGAAGAGGGATAAATTCCAAAGAATCTTTGTTGGTGCTGATGATTCTATATTTTATCCCCGAGATGTGAAAAAGGAGGATCACCGGTTCAGGGTTTTCTATTATGCCACCTACCTCCCCCTCCATGGAATGGAATATATAATTCAGGCAGCCAAGAATTTGGAGCAGACTGAGAAGATTGAATTCAAGATTGTCGGTAAAGGGCCACAACATATAAAAATCCGTGATCTTGCCCGACGAATGGGGATTAAGAATATAACATTTATCGATTGGATTCCTTACGAAAATCTGCCGTTGGAAATTGGGCAGGCGGATGTATGTCTTGGGGGGCACTTTTCGGATATAGAGAAGGCAAAGAGAGTCATCGCAGGAAAGACGTATCAATTTATTGCCATGAAAAAACCGGTAATAGTGGGGGACTGCCCGGGAAACCGGGAACTATTTACGCATAAAGGAAATGCTCTCTTGGTCAAAATGGCTGATGCGGACTCCTTGGCCAACGCAGTTCTGGAACTGCGAGAAAATGAATCTTTAAGGGAGCAAATCGCTGAAGCAGGATATAAAACATTTGTGGAGAGGTGTAACATCGATGCAATTGGAAGAGAGCTTGAGAGGATAATTGGGGGATTAAACTAGTGTCATGTCGCTCAACCAATGTCGGATAAAGACGCTTGAGTTTCACTCGTGCGTCCTTCGTCGTAAAGCGCCAGTTGACCTTCGCCCGG
>JACQXH010000075.1 GCA_016208845.1 Nitrospirota bacterium
AATCAGGGTTATAACACCGAGAGAATTATTGGAGGAAATAAAATGAGTGCATTGAGTTTAAGATTGCCTGATTCTATTCACAAGCATATCAAAGAGATTGCGAACAAAGAAGGCGTATCGATCAATCAGTTTATATCTTCAGCAGTTGCTGAAAAAATATCAGCAATTCTTACTGAAGATTATTTGGGTCGAAGAGCACGCAGAGCCAAAAAAGCGGACTCCAGGCAGATACTGGATAAGGTTCCAGACAGAAAACCTCTTCATGGAGACGAACTATAAATGAACAAAAATGCCTAACAACTGCGTGCACTTGAACGAGGAGCATACGGAGCTTTTTCAGCAAGATTACGTTATGTGTTATGCAAATTGTCTTTCAGCACTTTATTACGATTTTGTGCTCCTCGTCAGTGACGCTGGCGTTCCAAAGTATCATTATTTCTTTAATATCCCCTGTTCGGCCAGGGTCTTTCTGAGTTTCTCTTTATTGGCATCAGCCATAGGGCAGAGGGGCATTCTGAACTCCTCTCTTATCTTACCCATCATGCTCAGGGCAGTCTTTGCAGGTATGGGATTTGTCTCTATGAACATCGCCTGGTTCAATGGCTCAAGTCCGAAGTGCAGTTTTCTTGCCTGTGCAAAATTCCCGTTCCCCCAGGCCCTGCACATTGCGGCGACATTGCGCGGAGAGACATTTGCAGAGACAGAAATGACGCCTTTCCCTCCAAGCGCCATCAGCGTAAGGGTAGTGAAGTCATCCCCGGACAGAACTTTAAACTTGTCCCCGCAGAGACGAATTACATCGCTTGCCTGTCTCATATCGCCGGTCGCCTCTTTTATCCCGACTATGTTCTTTATCCCGGCAAGCCTTGCAACTGTAGGAGGCAGCATGTTGACGCCGGTCCTGCCCGGGACATTGTAAAGGATCTGCGGGATATTAACTGCCTCTGCCACAGCTTTATAGTGAAGATAAAGTCCTTCCTGCGTGGGCTTGTTATAGTATGGAGCCACCAGCAGTACGGCATCTGCGCCAAGTTTTTTAGCCTTTTTCGTTATCATTATCGTCTCATCTGTTGAGTTAGAGCCTGTGCCTGCAACGACAGGGACCCTGCCTTTGACCGCTTTTACGGCCACTTCTATAACCTTATAGTGTTCATCATAATCAAGAGTGGCGGATTCACCTGTGGTGCCGCACGGCACTATGCCGTCAGTGCCCTCAGCAATATGCCATTCGATCAGTTCCTTATAAGCCTTTTCATCAAACCTGCCATTCTTAAATGGTGTGACTATTGCGACGAATGAACCTTTAAACATAGTTCCCTCCTGTATTCACGGTTAAAATTTTATTATTTCTGGTTATTCCTAAAATCAGAGGCTATTAAAGAGTTTATTCAATTCCTGCATTAAGGTCAAGTTAAAATTGAAGTTCTTGATTACTTCATATACAATTAAAACATATTTTTACCCAAATTAAAGGATTTATCTATAAATTGTGTGAAAATATCATCACCTGAAAAGAGTCATTCATCCCGGCGCTTCGGGGCCGGGAATTCTTCTTCAGACAGTGGAAAGATTCCGGGCAAGCCGGAATGACAGAAAAAAGAATCGTTCAATTCAGATTTAATATATTTTGATAGAGAGGAAGATTTTCCAGAATGTTTGATCTCGGGATACAGGAGCTCATAGTAATTTTTATTGTAGCTTTAATTGTTTTTGGACCTAAAAAACTGCCTGAGATCGGCAAAACTCTCGGCAAAGGGGTGCTTGAGCTGAAAAAGGCGCTGCGGGGATTTCAGGATTCAATAAAAGAGTCGGAGATCTCGGAAGAACTAAAGGGTATAAGAACAGACATTACAAAGAACATTTTGTCTGAGCCTTCGATCAAAGAGGGGAAGAAGCCTGAGGCAGAGATCAAAACAGATATGGCAGGCCCTGGAGAAGACAAAACCGGGGATATAATTAAAGACGATGGCAGAAAATAAGCTACCATTTACAGAGCATCTTGACGAACTCAGGAAAAGGATCATTGTATCGGTAGTCGCCTTGCTTGTCAGCTTTGCAGCCTGCTTTTATTACTCCGAGAATATTTACAGCTTAATGCTGTTTCCATGGAACAACACACTTCTTTTTTCTTTTAAAATGCCTTTTATCGCTCTTGAGCCGGCAAAAAATCCGGACCTGTCCCTCTACTTTCAGGGTCTTGCAGAACCTATATGGATGCATTTGAAGATCTCACTTGTAGCCGCATTTATTATAAGTTCACCGGTCATATTCTACGAGGTATGGCGGTTTATCTCTCCGGGCCTTGTTTCGAAGGAGAAAAAATATGCCCTGCCGTTTGTACTGATTGCTGCCTTTCTTTTTTTGATTGGCGCTCTCTTCTGTTTTTTTCTTATGCTTCCTTTTGCTGTACAGTTTCTTCTCACATATAAGACAGAAAACCTTAAGCCGATAATTACTGTAGGAAACTACATGGATTTTTGCCTGAAATTGATACTCGCTTTTGGAGTTATCTTTGAATTGCCGGTTGTTCTGGTCTTTCTAACCAAAGCAGGGATCGTGACAACTGAATTCCTTGCAAAGAGCAGGAAATATTGGATCGTCCTGGCCTTTGTAATAGCAGGCATTGTAACTCCGACAGTCGATCTGTTTAACCAGACGCTAATGGCGCTGCCGATGATCGTCCTGTATGAAGCAGGCATCCTCGCCGCAAGGGTTCTTAAACGCAAAGAAAGCAATTAACCACAGGGCCTGCCCGTCCACAGGATCCATTGGACCAGCAGGCAGGGACACTGAGGGAGATAGAAGATGAGAAGTCGGGAGGTTAAGAAGATGGGAGAAAAAATAGTTTTTGTCTTTTCTCAGCTTTATAACTTCTTATCTTCTTAACTTTTTTATTAAACTCAGTGTTCTCTGTGGTTTCCTGAAATGCTACTCAAGGAAGGAAGGTGAGCAGGCATGATATCTCTTAGAGGGAAGAGTCTTACAGCCATTTCCAAGGACATTGCTGATGGATATGTTGTTGTTAATCCGCTATTCCTGAAGCCGCTTGATGAGGAGGCATTAAAGGGCCTGTATCAGCAGATCATGAAGGTTCATTCGGCCGTGAGAGGGGAAAAATTTCCATTCGGCGACGTTAATGCCATACGGCAGAGGAACATGAAGCTCCAGCGGCTTCATACATCTCTTATGATAATAAGGACTTTTGCAAAAGACAGAGGGATCAAACAGCTCTATTAAAATGATCCATGCCCCATGATTCATGATGTATGATACTTTTTTATCCTGTATCGTATTACTTATCTACTTTGTTATGGCGCCTGTTTTCAGCCTTTTGTATTTTTCTTCGCCTATGCATTCTTTGGCAAAGGCGCACCACTCTATACATGTCGGGCCCAGCATCCGCATATTCATCTTGCCGCAGTGTTTGCATTTCACCTCTGTTTCATCGCTCCATATCTCTATGGCTTTCTTACAATGACGGCATATGATGTCCTCAGGCTTCGGCTGTTTTATCTCATTGCTGCCGGGGCAGCTGTCCTTGAACATATATCACCTCGCTGTTTGATTTGGTTATATTATTACATAAAATGAATTAATTGAGGTATGATTTGGGTCATAAACTTAGATACGGGACTTAGCCACGGATCTTCGCGGATTGACACGGATTAATAAATCAGACAATAGAAACACAGAGACATAGAGTAAAATAATAAATGAGAAGTGAGAAATGAGAAATAAAAGACAAGAGATTTTTTACTTCCAATTTCTTATTTCCTATTTTTCATTTAGTTCTCTGTGTCTCTGTGCCTCTGTGGTAAAGCACTAATCCAGGCTTTTTTTCATCAGCTATTTTCTCTTGCCGACAGGCATATCTGTGTTCATCCGTGTTAATCCGTGGCTAAATACTTTTTTTATGGAATAGTGAATTTACCTTGACCATATACTCCCCCGTATGGTAGAAAAAACAATGCAGGATAAACAGAAAGACCTCTCAAACATACCATCTGTTGATGAACTGCTCAAAGGCCCGAATGGAGAAAAGTGGCTTGGGGTTTATCAGAGAAGCGTGGTTGTCAGGGCGATAAGGGAGGTGCTTGATATAAAGCGTAAGGATATATTAAGCGGTTCAAACACTGGCTTGTCTATCGATGCTATCTCGCACGATATTGAAAAGAAGATCGGAGAATTGAGCGCGTATAAGCTAAGGCCGCTGATAAATGCGACCGGGGTAGTGATCCATACAAACCTGGGACGTGCGATTCTTTCTGATAAGGCGATACAGAACATGATCCATACGGCAGGAAGCTATACAAATCTCGAATATGATATTCCCGGAGGCAAAAGGGGCAAGAGATATGCCCACATCAAAGACATACTCAGGGAATTAACAGGGGCAGAGGATGCCCTTGTTGTCAACAACAATGCCGCCGCAGTGCTTGTTTGTCTCAATACGCTTGCAAAGGACCGGGAAGCTGTTGTTTCCCGCGGAGAGCTGGTTGAGATCGGAGGCTCATTCAGGATCCCTGAGGTGATGAAATCCAGCGGGGTCATATTGAAAGAGGTTGGCGCAACAAATAAGGCGCACCTCTCTGATTACAGGAATGCCTTAAGCGGAAGCACTGCGCTGCTTCTTAAAGTACATCAGAGCAATTACAAGATGATTGGTTTTACTGAGGAGGTATCACTGAAAGAACTGGTAAAATTAGGCAGAGAATTCAGGCTCCCGGTCATGGCAGACCTCGGTAGTGGCTGCATGATCGACCTCGAAAAATACGGCATACACGGCGAACCCACGGTCCAGAGCGTTGTCAGGGAAGGCGTGGACCTTGTGACATTCAGCGGAGATAAACTTCTTGGAGGCCCGCAGGCAGTGATAATTGCGGGCAAAGAGAAACTTATTCAGAAGATACAGAAAAACCCTTTCCTGAGGGCAGTAAGAGTGGACAAGCTCACGCTTGCGTCTCTTGAAGCGACCCTTATGTTATACCTTGACGAGGAGAAGGCGGTTAGCGAGATCCCGACCCTCAGAATGCTGACACAATCAAAAGCCGTGATAAAGAAAAGGGCGCAAAAGATCTCTGCGTCGTTAAAGAAGGATATTTCAGGCAAGGCATCTATCGGGATCATTGAGGATCAATCAAGGGCAGGGGGAGGCTCTCTGCCTGAAACAGATTTCCCCACCTTTGCAGTATCGATCAAACCTTCACAAATTTCTGTCAATGAATTGGAGAAAAGGCTGAGGCTCGGCAATGCCCCTGTAATCGCCCGGATAAAAGAAGACGCCCTGCTTATCGATGCCCGGACAGTGCAGGACAAGGAAATAATGGCGTTGGTGGATTGTATAAAAGCAGCACTTAGCCACGGATCTTCGCAGATTGACACGGAACCTGAATAAATTTTATGAACTACCCCGCAGCAGAGCTGCGAGGTATTAAAACGCCAAAGGTGTCATTCCCGTGAAAACGGGAATCCAGATAACTTGCAGAATGGATTCCCGATAAAGACCTCGGGAATGACAGACAATGGAGTAGATTATTAACCCCGAAGCGGAGCTTCGAGGAATCCTTCTGATTAAATCTGTGTTCATCTGTGGCCAAATGTTTTTATTTGCTTGATATACTTATGTCCCTGCATTTTTGACCATGAGTCTTGTGACAGCGCTTGCAAAAGAAGCAGGGTCCTTTGGCTTTGAGCCTTCGAGTATGAGCGCCTGGTCATAGATAAGTTTTATATATTCCTCTAGCACAACGCTCTTTTGTTCTTTTTCAAATATGCTGTTCATCGCCTCAAAAAGGGGATGCGCGGGATTGATCTCAAGAATTCTCTTGCTGTCGGGTACGGCCTGTCCCATGGCTTTAAGGAGCTTTTCCATCTGCGGATCAATATCTCCCTCATCGGTCACAAGGCAGCAGGCCGTGTCTTTCAGCCTTCCTGAGAGACGCACATCTTTCACCTCGTCTTTCAGCTGGTATTTAATCAGTTCCAGGAGTTTTTCATATATCTTCTTCGATTTTTCCTTATCAGCCTTGTCTGATTTATCGAGTGCGATCTCGCCTTTAATGACGGACTTTAATTTTTTCCCCTTGTATTCATGCAGGCCGCTCATTATGAAATCATCGATCTCATCCAGCATGATGAGAACGTCATATCCTTTTTCCTTAAAGGCCTCGAGATAAGGAGAATTCTTTATCGTTATCAGTGATGTGCCTGTGATATAGTAAATATCTTCCTGTCCTTCTTTCATGCCGTCCGCATATTCCTGGAGCGAGATATGGGCTCCCGACGGTTTGTTTATGGACCTGAACATGAGGAGGTCTGCTATCTTATCTCTTCTGGAGAAATCATAGTGAAGGCCTTCTTTCAATATCCTTCCAAACTCCTTGTAGAACTCAAGATATTTATCAGGTTCATTTTGTTTCATGTCGCTGAGAGTGTCCAGTATCTTTTTTGTGATATTTTTGTTAATTATTCCTATCTGCCTGTTTGCCTGAAGCATCTCTCTGGATATATTCAAAGGCAGGTCAGATGAATCGACAACACCCTGTATAAATCTCAGATACGGAGGTATAAGCTGTTCACAGTGGTTCATTATCTGGACCCGTCTTACATAAAGGGCAGGGCCGATCTTGAATTCCTTGTAAAAAATATCCATCGGCACTTTTGAGGGTATATAGAGCAGGGCGGCGAACTCAGAGGTCCCTTCAGCCCTGAAATGGATCACCTTGGCAGGGTTGGTAAAATCGTGGGAAATATGTTTGTAAAATTCATTAAACTCATCATCTGTCACTTCTGATTTGTCCTTAAGCCATATAGCCTTTCTGGAATTCAGCGTCTCCTCTTCCCTGACCTTATATTTTTCGCCTTTTTTCAGCTCGCTCTCTTTTTCTCTCTCAACATCCATCACAACCGGATGTTCGATATAATCAGAATATTTCCTTATTATGTCCCGTATCTCCCATTCATCAAGATACTTTTTGTCATCCTCTTTAAGGTGTATAATCACAGCAGTGCCCCTCTCCTGCCTCTCATCATCGCCGACACTGAAGAACCCGTCAGCAGCTGATTCCCATTTGACACCCTGATTGCCGGGCCCTGCTTTTCTTGAAATTACTGTCACCTTGTCCGCGACCATGAATGAAGAATAAAAACCTACACCGAACTGACCGATAAGCTCGGGGTTATCTTTTGCATCCTTGCTTTGTAATCCCGCGAGGAACTCTTTTGTGCCTGAATGCGCGATAGTGCCGAGCGCCTGTATTGCCTCATCCTTTGTCATGCCGATGCCATTGTCGCTGACAGTGAGCGTGCCTGCAGTTTTGTCCGCGGTAATTTTAATTTTTAATTCTGTGTCATTTTCCATGATCCCGCTGTTAGTCAGCGATTCATAGCGCAGTTTGTCGATCGCGTCAGATGCATTTGAGACAAGCTCTCTGAGGAAGATCTCCTTGTGAGAGTAAAGTGAATGGATCATCAGGTCAAGAAGCTGTCTTACTTCTGTTTTAAATTCTAAATTCTGTCCGGTCATGTTATAAACTCCTCATTTTAGTAGTATCTCAGCCGCGGAACTGCGCG
>JACQXH010000076.1 GCA_016208845.1 Nitrospirota bacterium
ATAATGAGATTGGCAGAGACAAGGACAGCCAAAGGCATAAGGCCGGAACTTGAGATATTCGATACCGGTATGATAAATACAGCAAAGTATCTCTGCCGCAAGGGATATATCAGGCCGCCATTTTATTTCAATATAATACTTGGTTCGATCTACTCAACCCAGGCAAAGATGTCAGACCTTTCCTATCTTGTAAATCTACTGCCAAAAGATGCCACATGGGCAGGCGGAGGTATTGGTATCTTTCAACTGAATGTGAACGTGGCCGCGATCCTGATGGGCGGGCATGTGAGGGTAGGGGTGGAAGACAATATCTGGTACGACCATAATAAGGCAGAATTAACTACGAACGTAAAAAGCATCAGGAGACTTGCAAGGATCGCTAAGGAACTGGACAGAGAGATAGCAACACCTGCTGAGGCGAGGATAATGCTTGGTTTAAACATGCCAATATCTACTCCGCGCGCGCTATAAATTTTAAAATGCCTATTCTTGTAAAACAGCTTTGGTCGATTACTGGAGATGACGTATGCCTGACATATTAGTCGACAGACCGCTTTACTCAGTCGATGACACGGGCTCTATTGTGTCATCGACTTTGCATATTGATGATCAGGATTATCAGGTCAGATATAAGGCATCCAGTGGGCCTGTTTCACAAAGATCTGATACATACCTGGTAGCAGGATTGTTTCCTGCCATGAAGTTTGGCAGTGATTTAAGGATTGAAGGGTCTGTTTCGCCGAAGTTGCTGCGTGCCACAGGCACTATTCAGGATATCATCACGGCATGGTTTCCGGGATACACCTCGATATCAATATACGCGGAAAGTTCAAATCATTCCGGCTTGACCGATCAAAGAGGGGTCGGGGCTTTTTTCTCCGGGGGCATGGACGCCTTTTATACATTATTGAAGCATCAGGATGAGATAACAACTCTGATTTTTATACATGGGTTTGATATTCAACTTGAGAAACATGAGTTTCGTGAGAGGGCGTCCGGGGCTTTCAAAGAGGTTGCTGCTGCTTTCAATAAGACCCTGGTTGAAGTTGAGACCAATCTTGCCGAGTCGCTGGAGAGGATGTCCCCAAGTTTCATTCCGGCAGGGGGAGATGCTCATGGCGCTGTGCTGGCAAGTGTTGCCCTTTTATTGTCTGCTCAATTGAAGAAGGTCTATATCCCCTCATCATATCCGTATAGCAACCTTAATCCCTGGGGATCGCATGTACTGCTTGATCCGTTATGGAGCACAGAAGATGTCGAAATTGTTCATGATGGCTGTGAAGCGACGAGAGTTCAGAAGGCCGCCCTGGTTGCTCAGTCCGATGTTGCATTGAGAAATCTCCGTGTATGTTTGTTTAAACCAGAGGAGGGTCTTAATTGCGGAGTGTGTGAAAAATGCCTGCGCTGTATGGTAACACTTCGTGCAGTGGGAGCGTTAGACCGCTGCGCTACTTTCCATCGCCGGCTGGATCTCAAAGAACTGGAAAAAGTGGAAATACCCAATCAAGGACTTTTTAAAAGTTATCAGAGTACATTGCAGGCTGTGGAAGAGAATGATACTGACCCTGAACTGGCAAAGGCGTTACGTAAATGTATCCAAAACTATGAATTCAATAAGTTGGCAAAAGGACTTAATGATGAGATGGCCCCTTTTTTCGAGTCCTCCATTGGGCAAAGGCTGCTTAAGAGCAGAAAAAACACAATTATGAAGTATCTCTGGCACGCTGATGCTTCATGGATGCTTAAGGAAGTTTCCAGGGAAAGTCTCAAGCTGGCTGACCGAAGACTGTTGGGAGGCGTGATCAATAAATTGAGAAATATGCATGGGTAGTAGTTCTCTAATTGAGGATAAACATGAAGAAGACTGTTCAACCTAATTTCATAGTTATAGGATCGATGAAATCCGGCACCACAACGCTCTGTCACCTTATCGGGCAGCACCCCGATGTGTTTATGTCAGAGCCAAAAGAGGTCGAATTCTTCTGCAAAGATGAAATATATGAGAAGGGCTGGGACTGGTATATGTCCCTGTTTGACGGCGCAAAAAATAAGCCTGCCATCGGGGAGGGAAGCACCTCATACACAAAGGCGCCGCTTTTTCCAAAGGTGCCGGAGAGGATCGCAAGGCATCTGCCTGATATAAGGCTGATCTATATTGTGCGGCATCCCCTGGAACGAATAGAGTCGCACTGGATGCACAGGGTCCGGCATGGTGATGTCCGAACTTTCAGGAAAATGCTTCGGGAATACCCAAACCTTATTGATACAAGCCGTTACTGGTCACAGATACAGCTCTACCGCAAGTATTTCAGGGACGATCAGATCCTTGTCTTGTTCTTCGAAGATCTGAAGAAGAAACCTGAAATGGTTCTGAAGCAATGTTTTGCTTTTCTGAACGTAAACCCCGGTGTGAGACTCGCAAATCCTGCAGAGCGCCGCAATGTCGCCCCAAAAACCAGGGCCGAGTCTGATCTGCTCAAGCGTATGAAGGAAAATCCATTATTGGACGCTGCAGGCCGGATCATTCCATCTTCTTTAAAAAAATATATTAAAGAAAAACTCGAGATCCGGATCGACTCGCGTCCGGTCTGGGAGGAGGCAAAGCGCAAATTGGTGATTAGTGATATTTCGGGCGAAGCGCGCACATTCCTGAGCTTTTATGGCAAGCCGGCTGATTTTTGGGATTTGAGCATCAAATGAATCCTGAACACGGATGATTACATTGAGCAGTATATAACATAGCGATATTTATTTAACAAGATAATGATGAGTATTACAAAAGAGCCAATATGCTGACACTATAAATAGAGTCTGTTTATAAGCTCCGGTTTTGCTGTCATTCCGGCTTGTCCGGAATCCTTCTGAAAAAAGATTCCGGACAAGCCGGAATGACGTAACAAGCAACATATGGTAATTTATAAACAGACTCTAAATAATTGACATTAATTTAAAATGATCATATAGATTATAAATTGACACTTTAATGCTAAAAATGTAATAATATAAAACAATTAATTATTATTAACGTCTGGGGGAGATCATGATTAACAGGAAGCAGTTGACTCTGGTAGTATTATTTTTTATAGGCCTTGCGCCTGCGTTGGTCCTTGCCGGCATCATCGACCTGCCGGTTACTGGACAGACGAAATGTTACAACATGAATGGAGCAGCGATCACCTGTACCGGCACAGGGCAGGATGGGGATGTCAGGGCCGGTGTGTTATGGCCTGTTCCAAGGTTTACAAATCTGGACGGGTCTGCACCGATCAATGGTGACTGCATATTGGACAGGCTCACTGGATTGATATGGCCAAGGAATGCCAATCACGGGTATATGAATTGGTACCAGGCAATGGATTATGCCAATACGTTCACCTTATGCGGTTTATCAGGATGGAATCTGCCGAACATCAATCAGATGGAAAGCCTTGTTAATGCCAATGAGTCTGGTCCGGCTGCCTGGCTTAATTCTCAGGGATTTTATAATGCGCAGTCCGGCTATTGGTCGTCCACCACTTACGCTTACAATATAACCTATGCATGGTGGATCTACATGTCGGGCGGCAATGTATATTACAGCGGCCTTAAGAGCAACTACTCTTACGTGTGGCCTGTGTATTCAGCCCAGCAAAGTAACCCAGATCCTCAATATCCTGCAAATTTATGGAAGACAGGACAGAAAATAAGTTATTACCCCGGAGATGATGGTGATCTGCAAAGGGGCGTTGCCTGGCCTGATCCGAGATTTAAAGATAATTGGGATGGTACAGTCACAGACGATCTGACAGGTCTCATGTGGCTTAAGAACGCCAATTGCATAGCAACGCAATATCCTGCATACGGCCCCAACGGCAATGTAACACGGGATCAGTCACTTAATTTTGTCAAGGGTATCAATAATGGTACATACCTGAATTGCGGGGCCGGCTATTATGACTGGCGTCTTCCTAACAGAAAGGAATTAATGAGCCTTGTAGACCGCTCAAATTCCAGCTACGCACTGCCTGACGGCTATCTTTTTATGAATGTGGGACTGATGTATTTTACCTCCACTACGAGCGCAAGATTTACAAACCTCCCATGGTATATAAATATGGTGAATGGATACACCAATGTCTGGCAGAACTACGATAAATTCGTCTGGCCGGTTCGGGGCGGATATGTCGGAGCGGCTGTCAGTTATTATTGTGATAAGGATAATGATACTTACAGGTCCCCGATAATGGAAGGGACCTGCACAGGGATCGGCTGTGTGCCTGCAGGATGCCTTACAACACCGGGTAATGACTGCAATGATAATGACTATACTGTTAACCCGGGAAAAACAGAAGGATTCTGGGGTGATGCGACATGTGCTGATGGCAAGGACAATAATTGTAATGGTTTGACTGATGCCGCTGATGCAGTGTGCCAGACAGTGAATGCCGACCTTGTCATAGCTGTTGTTTCGGGACCGGAAACAGGAGTGCCGGGTTCTATAATTACTATCGGCGACACAACAAAAAATAACGGGCCCGGCAGCGCGCCGGCATCATCAACCAAATTTTACTGGTCAACCAATAATTCATGGGATGAGGGAGACGCATATCTTGGCGCAAGACCTGTGCCTGTCCTTGCCTCAGGGGCTTCGAACAAGGGGACCATAACGGTTACTGTCCCATCAAACTCATGCTCAGGCTCATTCTATATTATTGCCAGGGCAGATGCTGATAATTTGATCGCAGAGACAAAAGAGACTAACAACACTATGTCAAAGTCAATAAAAACAGGATCTGATCTTACAGTCTATTCTTTAACAGCCCCGGCTTTATCAGGGGAAGGGAAGACCATTACGGTCACCGATAAGACGAGGAATCAGGGTGGATGCACTGCCGGCGCTTCAATAACCAGATTATATTTCTCAACCAACAGCACATGGGATGCGGCAGATACTTATTTGGGAGAGAGATCAATACCTCAGCTTTCTCCCGGGCTTACAGATACCGGGAGCACATTTGTAACCATTCCTGCCGTGACCCCAAAGTACTACTATATTATTGCAAAAGCAGACGCCGATTCTGCGGTTGCAGAACTGCTTGAGGCAAATAATTATATGAGCAAGACGATCAAGATAGGGCCTGACCTTATTGCGTTGACTCTTACTGCGCCGACCAGTGCAGCAATGGGGTCAACAATCACTATTACAGAGTCTGTCAGGAATGACGGAGGGGGCGATGCCGGCGCATCAACAACCAGACTGTACCTTTCAACAAACAGCACATGGGATGCAGGGGATACTTATCTTGGAGAGAGGGTTGTGCCGGCCCTTGCAGCAGGGGTAACAAGTTCGGGCAGCACTAACGTGGCTATACCGTCCGGCATCACGGCAGGCACATACAACATAATTGAGCTTTTAGATGCCGGCCTGGCTGTTGCTGAGACAAGCGAGACCAATAACAATAGGTACAGATTGATAACCATAAATCCGTGAGTATGGTTGGATATTCACGAACTGAATGCTTTTATTTTATTTGCGAGGAAACTTCAACTAATAAACCGGCAATTAAATACTGCAATCCGTCATTCCCGCATGTCGGGAATCAGATGGCTTATCGCACAGAAAATAAAGAAAGATTCCGGACGAGCCGGAATGACAGAGATCGACTGTTTGGTTGCCGGTTTTATACGAGGGGTACTGGTTCACATGCTGAAGTTAGAAAAAGCCAGTATCAATAATTACCTGCGAGGTATTTGGGAGGGAATAAGCTGGCGATGGCAGAGATTACTTAATTTATCAATATTAACCAAACTATCTGTTTACCTTGGATTATCCCATCAGCTCCATATCTGCCGGCAGTTCGGTATCAGGTTTATCATTTTCAGAAGGCAGATTAGAAAAACCGAATGGTACACAAAAAAAGAGATAAGGGATTATCAGAAAAAATATTTAAAAAAAATATTATTACACGCCTATGAAAATGTTCCATATTACAAGATGACATTTGATGCCCATGGCGTTGATCCTGAAACCATAAGCGGGATAGATCAGCTTGACAGAATACCCATTATATATAAAGACACGGTAAGGGCAAATACGACTAATTTTTGTGCAAAGAATTTTGCACTGTTCAGGCCTGTTAAACACCGCACAAGCGGTTCGTCAGGCAAGCCGTTAGAGGTCTATGTTGATAGGAAGGTTGACGCCTTTGGACATGGGCTTGTATGGCGTCACTTTAACTGGGGCGGACATGCTTTTAACAAACGCATGGTGCAGATCACCCGGCCCTTTGGCTATCTGGAAAATAAAATCAATACAAAGGATTTATGGAACCATAATAGTTTCACAAATACCCTGAGCATCAATACGGCATTATTATCCAGGCACATGGAGGCGGTTTGCAGGAAGGTGGCGGAATTCAGTCCTGAATATATAAAGAGTTATCCTTCTATACTGTATGCGTTAGCATCATACCTTGAGAAATACAGGACTGTCAAAATAAATCCCAAAGCAATATTTCTGTGGGCAGAACCAATATACCCGGAACAGAAGAAATTTATTGAGCAGGTCTTTGGTTGCAGGGTATATGAATTTTATGGAATGTGGGAATATCTGATGTTCGCCTATACATGTTCCCACGGAAACCTTCATACTTCACCTGAATTAGGGATACTGGAAATAGTAAAGAACGGTCAAAAATGTAAAAAAGGTGAAACAGGGGAGATCGTTTGTACTACCCTGCACAATCATTCAATGCCTTTGATCCGATATTCGATGGAAGATTATGGGTATATAGAAGATAAAGAATGTCTATGCGGAAGACAATCGGAGATACTTAATATCTCGGGTTGCCGTCAGGAAAGTCTGATCGCAACAAAAGATGGTTTCGCTGTCATATTATCAGGGACTCCATGGTTTAACCAGAGAAGCAGAGTTAAGATCAAGCAGATACAGTTTTATCAGGAAAAAAAAGGCGAGGTTGTAGTAAGACTGGTTCCGGAGGAAGATTTCAGTAGCAGAGATCTTGATAATTTAAAGGAATCGATAAATAACTATTTAACCGGCTCGGTTGACCTAAGTTTTGAGATTGTAGATGAGATCCCCAGAACAATGGGTGGTAAATATAAGTACATTGATTCAAAAGTACCAATAGAAATCTGATCCTTTCGACGAGCAATGCAATATGAAAATTAATATACTTCTGTTCTGGTTCGGAAGGGATTGGGGGGAGGGCAGGACATTTCAGAAAGTTGCCGAACATCTTTCGCAAATACAGGACGTGAAATATGTTGTTTGTGTGTTTCCACCCTCACCTACAGCAGAGGCTGAACATGAATGGCCGCTAACAACGAAACGAATCACGCGAAAGCTCTTTTTGATCTCGCAAAACAAGCGTGTGGTGCCCACT
Source organism: Nitrospirota bacterium (assembly GCA_016208845.1). GTDB lineage: Bacteria > Nitrospirota > Thermodesulfovibrionia > UBA6902 > BMS3Bbin08 > JACQXH01. Next base: position 7,386 of record JACQXH010000076.1, read on the forward strand.
TCCTCACGGCCTTTTCGTTTACGTGTATGGATAAACATGTTCATCAGGAAACATGCGCTGACCTCATATCTTCGGATATCCGGTTTCAGAAAAGAAAATACTGTTCTTTGGTTATTTCCTCCGCATCCCTATCTTGATGAGCTCATTCACATTATACCTCACAAGCTGTTGGTTGCGCACATAGTCGACAATTTCACGAAATTAACTGAAGATAAATGGCTCTAATAACCGGCTCAGAGTACAATCACCGATCGTTCTCTGAGGGACGAAAGCACTGTCACCTGTTTGAAAATGCTGTGGATAAAGATTTTCTCGCAGAACCATCGACCCTGCCTTATCTAAATGGAGCGTTTCCAAGACTTGGATATGTGGGGACGATCAGCCAGAGAACTGATATACGACTGCTGGAGTTTATTGCACGAAACAGGCCGGAATGGACATTGCTCATAGCAGGCCGTCAGGAGACGTCTTTGAATAATTCCGGGCTGCTGAAACTTCCCAATGTCCGGTATCTGGGAATAATTTCCTATGAGGAATTGCCGAAGTTTCTCCGGAGCCTTGATGTCTGTCTCATACCGCACATAAATACGGATTATGCCAGGTCAATGAGCCCGCTGAAATTATATCAGTATCTTGCTTCCGGCAGGCCGATCGTTTCTACTAATATCGAGGGGTTGGGAAGGCTCAAGGAATATATCCGGACGGGCGAAACATATGATGATTTTATGAAATGTATTGAACAGGCGTTACAGGAAAAGACAGTGGAGCTGAGCCATCGCCGTATTGAAGCGGCAAAACATGAAACGTGGGATAAACGTGTCAACGATATGTTTGCTGTTGTGAAAGAGAGTTTTCTGGAAAAGGCATGAACAGGCGGGCAAGGGTCATTGCTTTTTATCTGCCTCAGTTTCATCCCATTCCTGAGAATGATGAATGGTGGGGCAAGGGTTTTACCGAATGGACAAATGTGGCAAAAGCGAAGCCTTTGTTCAGCGGACACTATCAACCCCACATTCCGGCTGATTTCGGGTTCTATGATCTCCGTATCCCCGAAGTCCGTGAAGCGCAGGCTGAACTTGCGATGGAAAACGGAGTGGAAGCCTTCTGTTATTATCATTACTGGTTTGCAGGAAGACGCCTGCTTGAAAGACCGTTTAATGAGATATTGTCCTCAGGCAAGCCGAATTTTCCCTTTTGCCTCTGCTGGGCCAACCAGACATGGACCGGCATCTGGCATGGAGCTCCGGGCAGGATCCTGGTTGAACAAACTTATCCGGGCCTGAAAGATTATGAGGCACACTTCTACTCACTCTTGAAGGCCTTTGAAGATGACAGATATGTAAAGATCAATGGTAAACCATTATTTATTATTTACCGGCCTATGGAATTACCTCAACCAATGCAATTTGCTGACTTCTGGAGGGAACTTGCAGTGAAAGCAGGGCTAAAAGGGATGTATCTTGTCGGAATAAACCATCATGACTGGTTCATCCCGCATAAATATGGCTTTGATGCCGGTATCCTGCAAAAGCTGCCTTCAAAAAGAAGACATATCCCCTGGCGATATATGAAGCTAAAGATGAATGCAATAAGAAATGGCCATAATCTTGACATCTATGACTACAAACATATATGGCCTTATTTCCTGCGTAAAAGAAATCAGGATTTTGAGGAATATCCATGTGTCATACCCAACTGGGACAACAGTCCTAGGTCAGGATTAAACAGCATGGTGATACATGGTTCAACCCCGGAATTATTTAAGCTTATGCTCAGAAAGGCGATGGGTCTGGTTGCTGACAGGCCAGTAGACAGAGGTATTGTATTTCTAAAATCATGGAATGAATGGGCAGAAGGCAATCATATGGAACCGGACTTGCGATTTGGAAAGCGATATTTAGATGTATTAAGGGATGAAATAATCATGAAAGAACAGGGGTCAGGGGCTTCAGAGTAAACCCTGGAAAATAATATTTTTAGCGGTTAAATTTATAGATGATCTATGACTAAGAGAAAAACAGCCCGGAAAAATATATTGGATGTCATGCTCTTGATATTCATAGCTGTTTGTATCCTTATCCCCACTGGTTTTTATGCAGCAGGACAGGGCGATGAAATTCAGGTCCGGAAGGAAAGAGACTCAACCGGCAGGGAGTGGGATTTAAAAAATTGGAAAGAAGGGACAAGGCCATATCAAAAGGACCTGAAGGAACGCGACAAAGCGTATAGAAAAAAATGGGGTGAGCAATGGTATGGACCGCAGAAAGGTTCACGCATATACAGCCGCGGCAACTGGCAATGGGAAGTCTTTGTTACAGTCCCGCAGGATATGTCTGTCAGGATCAGGGAACATAATAATGCATGGGGTCACCGATGGCGTTTAGCAGCCTTTGTTTGGGCGCCTGGAGGCGAAGAGGTTACTGATATATATGCGCAGTCGCTCAATTCTTATTATCACTATGATGTATTATCAAAACGCAGTCTTTTTATCGGCAATCCTAAAAAGGCCGGCAATCACGATGGGGACATGGATAATGTACTCCTCCGTCACTCTGAAACATTCCCGACAATGGACAATGTTACCGGGCGGCTTTTTTTTTTTTTTTATAATACCCTGCGGTATATCGAANNNGAAAAACTCCTGCCTTATGAGTGTTCCCGCACCAAAAAGGTACTGTATTTGCCGGCAGTATTGGATTGGAACGAACTCTACCTTAAGGTAAAAAGCCCTTTTGGCGGGCAGCTCAAACCTGTCATGAAAGAGGGGAAACGCAGTGAGCCGGTGTTTGCAGTGCGATCGAACCCGGCTATCAAAATTACAGAAATACCCGGTGCCCGTATTGGGAAAAGGCCCCTCATAACACCTGACGGGAAAGGGATCTATTTTGTTGAGAAAAGAATTGGCGGGGGGTCTTTGTATGACACATATACAAATTATGAAGGGACCGCGCTGTTCAACATCGATACAGGTCAGATAATGGGGAAACTGAAACCGGGCGGAGAGATCCCGAGGAACAACTGGAACGGAACTCATAGATGGACTGCTGATGGCCCGGGAAGTCACGGAGGAAATAATGTAGGAAATGACGGAATAATTTATTCTGCCCAGCATGGCGGTTCTGGTGGAGGACCGGGCCGTATGTTTTCTATTGATCCCTTTTCTGGAGACATCACAATGCTGTATGACAGCATGCCGGATGACGGGTCATGGAAAAAGGTGAAGAGCCCGGTATTGGACGGGCCCGCAGACGCAAAATCCCTGTGGTTTTCATCCACACTATGGCAAACACAGTGTCCGCGGACCGGAGCTATTATCAACGGCGGATGGGATTATTCAGGTATACGCCGTTATCATGACGGGTTTGTGACATCTATTGCCGGCCACGATTTAGGCGAGGACTACAAACCCGCACGGCCGGGCTGGTCCACGGGTTTTAGAAACGTGCACGGCAACAGTAATCCTTCTGTTGCACCCAATGGGGATCTGTATATTGCAGATGTGAATTATGAAGAACCGAGAATACTCCGCATTTATCGGACAGATTGGCCGGAAGAACAGATCGTCAATGGATATGCTGAAAAAGTATTGCCCAAATACAGGCTAGAAGCCCTGATGCTGGAGTATGCACAGAACTATATTGATCACTTTTCAGAAAAGAATCGAATACTGGAAAATAATAATGGGCATTGATAAATATTTCAAGTATGAACGCTTTTACCTTGATGAACTATCACTTGAGGGAAACAGGGAGATGTTTCCTCCGGTGCTGGCAAGAATGCAGGAACGGCTCAGGAGACGATTTCAGATCGAATGGCTTACTAAAGACTCGTCAGATAATCTTCAATCTTATTTATTATATCGGCGGGATATTCCGGAGCAGAAAATTAGAATGTGGTTAAACAACGGATGTACCACAGTAGTAGCTCTGGAAAAAGGAGAGGTTATAGGTGATTGCTGGCTTGGAATAGACTTCATGCCTTTCCCTGCCCAGGCCGTGGCTGAGATGTTGAGAGAACAGGGTTATGCCTATTCATTCAAGGCATACGTCGTTCCCCGATACCGAAGTCTCGGGATTTTTCCGCTTTTGATCGATGAGCAGGTTAAGTATTTGCGCATGAAAGGGATGAAGGCGCTTTTTGCTGCTGTCAGCCCGGACAATAAGGTGTCAAGGCAATCCGGAAAGAATATGGGCTTCAAACGAATTTATACTCTCCATCTTTTGAATATTATGGGCAGGGATTATGCAAAAATTACCAGGTGATGTCTTACGGCAAAAAGGGGCGCTCTGATGAATCTTGCAGATTTGCTGTATGAGACTGCAGAAAGACAGCCTGACAGTACTGCAATAATTGGCCCTGGCAAGAATGATATTTGCTCAGGTCTGGCTTTGCGGAGCGTGCGCAGTGCCTATCCCTGTTGAGCTGGTCCCTGAAGAAAAGCACAGAATATTCGGTGATATCAGGCTTGATACAGTTATCTCACCAGTAGAAACAATTAATATAGCCGATCCATACAGGAAGGGAGAGCCAATATATGTTTTTGGAAATATCGCTGCCGTCCCTGTAAAGAACGCCCGCGAGCACCCGGCAGGTTTCTCTAAGATCAATGCCGCATTTCTCCGTTTCACATCCGGCACTACGGGAGACTCTAAAGGGGTGGTTCTGTCTCATGAAACTATTTATGACCGGATAAACGCGGCAAACGAGGTCTTGTGTATAAATCCTGAGGACAAGATCGTATGGTTACTTTCAATGTCGTATCACTTTGCCGTCTCCATAGTTGCTTATCTTACCTTTGGGGCAACAATAGTCCTGTGCAGGAACCATCTTGGCTCTACTGTCATACAGGCCGCACTCCAGCACAATGGCAGCATCATATATGGCTCGCCTGTACATTATGAAATGATGGCATACGACCGCAGTTCACTTATGATGCCGGATATACGATTGGTCATTTCTACTACAGCCGCCTTAAGAAACGAAATTTCAAATAAATTTTATGACCGGTTCAATATCCCATTGGTCAATACCTATGGCATTATCGAGGTGGGTTTGCCATGCATTAATCTATGGCCGCTCGGGAAAGAGAGTTCAGTAGGCCAGGTCCTTCCTTCGTATGAGATCAGCATGGAAGATATGGGACTGGGAGATGGTCATAAGGCTATAAAATTCCGGGGCAAAGGGTTTATAGATGCCTATTATGATCCATGGCAGACACGCAGTGAGATTATGACTGATGGATGGTTCACCACCGGAGACCTCGGCATGGTGGACCATGAGGGCTATCTCTTCATTCTGGGGCGTTCCAAGGAGATGATAAACGTGGGCGGGATGAAATTTTTTCCAAGGGAGGTCGAGGCCATACTTGAATCCCATCCGTCTGTCAGAGAGGCATATGTCTTTGCAGTAAAACATGCTATGTTCGGTGAGATCCCAAATGCCAATGTTGTCATGAATAAAGGCTTTGAGGATTCATTTTCCGGCGCTCAGTTGCAGGCCTTTTGCAGGAGCCATGCGGCCCTGTACAAGGTTCCGGAAAAGATAGAAGTCGTTGACATACTGCCGAGGACTGCCAGCGGAAAGCTGATACGCAGAAAAACAGCATAAAGGAGGGGCAGATGGGTATTGAGGACGATTTGCGGAGTTTTATTTTTAAGGAAATACTCTCTGGCGCAGATCCGGCTTCGATCTCAGGTGATACGGAGTTGCTTGAGGGAAGTATCCTTGATTCCTTTTCAATATTAAAACTTGCATCGCACATGGAAGATATATACAAGATCGAAGTGGGTCTTGATGACCTTATACCGGAGAACATAGGTTCATTGAAGAAAATGGAAGCATTTATTAATAGCAAAAAAGGAAACACAAATATATAGTGTTTAAATTCATTATTTGGTTAAATCAACTTGAACGTGAATAAAAATGCCACCGTGGATTGATCCTTTTTTAAACCGCTTATTATCAGGAGCTGGTCTGGTCCCGGCCTGTGAGGGTCGCGGCCCTGTTGTGCTGATGTATCATTCAATAACCAGGGGGAGAAAAAGCCCTCCGGACCGTTGGGGTGTGTCTGAAGAAAACTTTAAAAAACAGCTTTGTCTCCTTAGATCAAAAGGCTGGACCACTTTATGTGTCCGTGACCTGTTAAAGGCAGATCCGCTTCCGCCGCGCACTGTGCTCATTACTTTTGATGATGGTTTTGCAGACAATTATGAGCGCGGATTTAAGCTTCTTGATGCATATGGCATGCGTGGAACGTTTTTCATTGTCAGCGGCAAAACAGGCGCGCCAGACCGGTTGAGTGCGGCACAGGCAGGAGAAATGGCTTCTTCTGGTATGGAGATCGGTGCTCACACAAGGACGCATGCCCGATTGCCTGAACTGGATGCCGCGAGAATCGGGGAAGAGGTAACAGGGTCTAAAAAGGATATTGAGGACATGCTTGGTTTGCCTGTGACGAGTTTTGCATATCCCTATGGATTATTTAACGATACATGTGTTGAGGCAGTCAGGAAAGCCGGTTTTAAAGTGGCCTGTACCACGCGAACAGGCTGGTTTGGAAGTGAATCTGATCTTCTGCGCGTGCGAAGGGTCGCAGTCTTCTCATTCGACAGCCTGTCCACTTTTGCGAGGAAGGTGGCATTCGCAGGTACAGATGTAAGATGGAGGAGCATGGCAGGATATTTTGTTGACAGGATAAGAAGCAGGATCGCAGGAAATGGGACGAGATAAGATATCCATAATTATGCCCTGCTTTAACGCGGAACGTTTTATATCCGGGAGCGTGGCAAGCGCGCTGGGTCAGACACATAAAGATATAGAACTTATTGTTGTTAATGACGGCTCAGCCGACCGGAGTTTACAAATACTGCAAGGCATTAGCGACCCCCGCCTTAAGATCATAGATCAGCCAAACAGAGGGGTTTGTGCGGCAAGGAATCGGGGGCTTTCCGAGGCAACAGGCGCTTACGTTGCATTTCTTGATGCAGACGATACATGGAAACATGATTGCCTGGAAAAATTGCATAACGCGCTTAGATCAGTGCCTGATGCTGTTGCTGCATATTGCGGCTGGCAAAATATCGGTTTGTCAGGGGGCAGGGGAGAGCCATATGTTCCTCCTGATTATGAAGAAGAGGGAAAGCTGGAGCACTTGCTGAAAAGCTGTCCATGGCCTGTTCATGCAGCCATTACTCTGAA
>JACQXH010000244.1 GCA_016208845.1 Nitrospirota bacterium
GAATTTTATCGTCACCGGTGATATTAAAAAATATAATTTTAAAACATCTGATCGTGTCTTCTGGACAGGATTCCTTGAGAATCCGTACAAAGCATTAGCCGAGTCAAGGGCTATGGCGCTCCTGTCAGATTATGGGTTTGGTTTCAAGACAAAAATACTTGAAGCGATCCTTGCGAAGTCATATATAATAATGACTAGAGGGCTTTTCACACGGATGCCTGATGAGGTTCGTCCTTATTGTATCCCTGTAGATATTAATTCGCCTGATTCTTTTAAAAAAGCTCTCGAACAAAGCACAGCGCCTTATCCGGAGGGCGATCCCAATGAAGAATTTCGCAGGCAGGCCTTTGCCGCACTTGACGAGATATTGCTGAATTGAGATAAATACACTATATGAAAATTTTGGCGTTCATACCGGCGCGTGCCGGCTCAAAAAGAGTCCCGAACAAGAATCTAAAGCCTTTACAGGGTAAGCCGCTTATAGCGTATACTATTAAGGCTGCGAAGTCCGCTCGGCATATCAATCGGATCGTAGTTTCAACAGATTCTGAAGAGATCGCATCCATCGCCAGGCAATATGGAGCAGAGGTCCCCTTTATCCGTCCCGGAAATATTTCACAAAGCGATTCCACAGAGATGCAATTCTTTGAACACGCGCTGGACCGGTTCAGGCTTAATGAGAATTACGAGCCTGACATGATCGTCCTGCTATATCCGACCTCTCCTTTCAGAAAGCCTGAATCAATCGACCGCGCGGTCGGGGAGATGCTGAAGCATCCTGAAGCAGACTCTTTACGGTCAGTGAGATTGTGTCACGAGCATCCGTATAAGATGTGGGTTATTGAGGATGGATATCTCAAACCATTTGTCAGTGGTCAATCTCCAAACGTGCATACGCTGTCATATCAATTGCTTCCTACAGTATATATTCAAAATGCAAGTATCTATATAACAAAACCGTCCACGATAAGAAATAAGAAATCTCCAACAGGCGATGTAATTATACCTTTCGTTATGGACGAGCTGGAGTCTATTGACATAAACACGCCGCTGGATTTCAAAATTGCAGAAATGATCTTGAAAGAATAAAGGATTCAGCGCATATTGTCATTGCGGAAAATCCCTGAAAAATACATCGTCCACTGGCGCCAACCCTCCTGGATTTTCTGACCGTGCAGGTGAGAGTAAATTAAATGCTTAAGGAAATTGCCCAAAAAAATCAGTTGTTACGGTTGATATATCATGCATTTCTAAGCAAAAACTATCTCCCCAAATGGAGCAGGCTTTTAGCAAATGATGAGAAGTTATGGAAATCAAAACTGGAATCTTCCGGCAAGAGACCTAAAATATTGATCGCCACTGCCGTAGGATTTCAAATTCATAGTATAAACATTGAAAGCCTGCTGGCTGTCGCGTTGACTCTCAGAGGTGCTGATGTCCATATACTTCTTTGCGATTCTGCATTACCGGCATGCTTTACTTCACATGTAACCAAGTGCCGGAACTGGAACACGGCGATTGTAAATGGACTATCGAAAGAGTACTGCAGGTATTGTTTCCCCCCGGCGCATAAAATGTACCGGTCTTTGGGGCTTCCCATACACTTTTTGGGCAACTTTATCAAACCGAAAGAAATGATAAAGGCCGATTTATTGTCAGCCGACGTGCCAACGGCTGAAATCAATAATTATTTATTGGACGGAGTCGCAGTCGGAGAACATGCTGCAGCAGGGGCTTTAAGATTTTATTCCAGGGGTTCGTTTGACGGAGAACCATATGCAGAACCTGTATTAAGGCAGTATCTGAAATCATCAATTATTACGACCTTTGCGATGAGAAGACTCCTGGGGGAATTTCAATACGACTGCGCTGTTTTCAGCCACGGGATTTATGTTCCGCACGGGCTTATAGGAGAGGTATGCCGCAAAGAGGGAGTAAGGGTAGTAAACTGGAATCCCGGCTATAGAAAAAAGAGCTTTATTTTTAGTCATCATAATACTTATCACAAAACCATGATGGATGAACCTGTAGACAAATGGATAAATATTGTATGGGATAAGCGCCTGGAATCAAATTTGGTAAATTACCTCAAAAGCCGTTGGACCGGCAAAGAGGATTGGATCTGGTTTAGCGATGCATCCGCCGAATCGGACCCGGCGAAGATCATAAAAATATTGGGAATTGATAAATCAAAACCGAGTGTCGGACTCCTGACAAATGTGGTGTGGGATGCTCAATTACACTACCCGCAGAATGTATTCGCAAATATGCTGGAGTGGCTCTTTGAAACAATTGTTTATTTTAAAAAACGGCAGGATCTGCAGTTAATAATCCGAATTCATCCGGCGGAGATCAAGGGTGCGATACCATCGCGACAAAAGGTTTTAAATGAAATCAGGAAAGCCTTCGGGCAAATACCCGGTAATGTTTTCATAATCCCTCCGGAAAGCAGGATAAGCACATATGCTGCAATGTCAATATGCGATTCAGTAATAATATATGGCACAAAAATGGGCACTGAACTGACTAACATGGGGATTCCCGTGATTGTCGCAGGCGAGGCATGGATCAGAAATAAGGGACTAACAATCGATGTCTCCTCAAAAGAAGATTATTTCAGATTACTTGAAAAACTGCCGCTCAGAAATCCATTGGACAAGCTGACAATTGAAAGGGCCCGAAAATACGCCTTTCATTTTTTCTTCAGGAGGATGATACCCCTGGAATTTGTCAAGCCCGGCAGTAAGGCCCTCTTCAAAATTAAATTATCTGAACTGAGGGAGCTAATGCCCGGCAGCAGCAAGGGGCTTGATGTCATATGTGACGGCATATTAAGTGGTTCCGATTTCATATATCCTGAAGAAACCGCATGAATATGGAAGAACTGCAACTTTAGAAAATATAAGTGATAAGTAAAAATATTTCAATCGACATCCGCATGCTGAACTCCTCCGGCATCGGAACATATCTCCAATATCTCCTGCCCTGTATTTTACCCTCTTATAAAAACGTACGGTTTAATCTTCTGGGCAATAGAACAAGGCTTCAGCAATCCATATGTGCAGGCTATGAAAATATAACGCCGATCGATTGCAATTCAAAAGTGTATTCTGTCGCTGAACAGATTGAGCTTTTCCGAAAGATACCTCCGGGCACAGACCTCTTCTGGTCGCCGCACTACAATATACCGCTACTGCCGGTTAAGGTGAGAAAAAGAATAGTCACTATCCATGATGTTTATCATCTGGCTTTTTATGACCAATTAACTCTCACGCAAAAGGCATATGCCAAATTGATGCTGAACACCGCAGTCCGTATATCGGACAGAATTATTACTGTATCAGACTTTTCAAGATCGGAAATTATTAAATATACGGGAATAAATGATAGTAAGATAACAGTAATACATAATGGAGTTGACGCAGGCAAATTTAAACCTGCGGATGGAAACATGATGACAGTTGTCAATGATTTGAGAGAGAAATTCAACCTTCCGGAGAAATTTATTCTCTATGCAGGAAATGTGAAACCTCATAAAAACTTAAAGCGACTGCTCAATGCTTATGCCACGCTGCTCAAACGAGGATTGGAAAATTATTGTCTGGTTATCGTTGGACAAAGGCAAGGATTTATAACTTCTGACAGCGATGTATTTAAGATTTTAAATGACAATTCTTTTTTGAGAGAAAAGGTATTTTTTATCGGGCATATCAGCAATGAAGATTTACCATATTTTTATAATTCAGCATCAATACTTGCTTTCCCCTCCCTTTACGAAGGCTTTGGTCTCCCGCCCCTTGAGGCCATGGCATGCGGCTGTCCGGTGGTCGTCTCCAATGCAGCCAGTTTGCCGGAAGTCTGCGGTGACGCGGCATGTTATGTTGATCCTTATAACGTCGAAAGCATAGCCGAAGGTATGTATAAGGTGCTGACAGATGAATCATTGAGACAAAGCCTAATTGAAAAATGACTTGAACGCGCCAGGCTTTTCTCCTGGGAAAGATCGGCAAAGGAGCATTTAAGGGTCTTTGATGAGGCATTAACCGCGTGAAGACCGCGATCATACACGAGTGGTTTTTGGATTATGTCGGCTCTGAGAAGGTGCTGGAGCAGATAGTAAGACTTTACCCTGATGCCGACCTTTACGGCCTCATTGATTTCATCCCTGAAGGGGAAAGAGGCTTTATACTCGACAAGAAGGTACGCACATCGTTTATTCAATCTCTTCCCTTCGCAAGAGAAAAATACCGCAGCTATCTTCCTCTCATGCCGTATGCGGTCAGGCAGTTTGACCTCTCAGGATATGACCTCATCATCTCAAACTCTCACGCGGTCGCCAAGGGGATCAGAAAAATGTCCGGACAGCTCCATATTTCTTATTGCCATACCCCTATGCGGTATATATGGGACCTGCAGAACCAGTACCTTAAAGAAACCGGATTGGACAAAGGATTAAAGGGTGCTCTGATTAAAGCTGTTTTAAGCAGGATCAGGAAGTGGGATGTCTCGACCGCGAAAACAGTCGATCACTTCATAGCTAACTCGCACTATATCAGGGACAGGATAAAACGCGCTTATGAAAGAGACGCCACAGTCATTTATCCGCCGGTTGATATTGGACATTTTAGCCTGAGCGGCAAAAAAGAAGATTTCTTCCTTACGGTCTCAAGATTAGTGCCTTATAAAAAGGTTGGTCTGATGGTTGAAGCGTTTTCTGAAATGCGGTTGCCGCTTATTGTAATTGGCGATGGGCCTGATTCAGAAAGGGTCAAACGCAGGGCAAATAACAATATCCAATTTATGGGTTATCAAAAAGATGATGTCGTAAAGACATTCATGCAAAAAGCCAGGGCCTTTGTATTTGCTGCGGACGAAGATTTCGGCATTGCGCCTGTGGAAGCCCAGGCCTGCGGGACCCCGGTAATCGCCTTTGGCAAGGGCGGCGTGACAGAAACCGTGATACCATTCAATGAGAAGTCAGAAATCAGAAGTCAGAAGTCAGAAGAAAAACCTACCGGAATATTTTTTTATGAACAGACAGTCGCAGCCTTGATCGATTCCGTTGAAAAGTTTAAGGCTGTAGAGGACAAATTCAATCCTCATGCAATCAGAAAAAATGCTGAAAGATTTGGCATTGACAGGTTTAAAAAGGAGTTCAAGGAATTTGTGGATGAAAAAATTAAAGACTTTTTTTAGCCACAGATTCACACAGATAATCACAGATAAAAAAATATTTTTATTTCATAAAAATCCGTGTCAATCTGTGTTAATCAGCAGTTAGCCGCTGATTTTAGTATTATTCATCCACCCGGCGCCAACACCAAATACCACAAATAAAAATTTCCCGCTTGTCGTTCCTAATTCATTATTCATCAGCCCCATTATCATAAAGCTCAGCAGAGTACCGCCTATTAAAATTACAGAGAAATTAAAATCTTTCAATGTGATGGTTGTTTTGATCAACTGATAAGAATACAGATATATAAAAAGCAGGAATGAAAGCAATCCGATTATCCCGAATTGAAAAGCTATTTCCAGGAACATATTGTGCGGCGGATAGAATTGATTTTTTAAAGGCCTGTAAAAATCATATATCTCAGGGTTATCCCTTTTCCATTTACTCATAAATTTATCCCATTGAACTATATTCTGGAATTTTTTCATACCGCTGCCGTATCCTAATAATGGCCTCTCCTTTATAATATCTAACGTGGCCCTCCATCTGACTGTTCGATCAGAAAATCCCATAGCAGACTTGAATTCATTGTCTATGTGAATTAGTCTGTTTACTCTCTCAATATTGTGTTGAAATGACGGGGTCTCATTTTTAAATATGACTAAAATGATGATGAAAGCTACAAATCCTGATATGGCAAATCGCAATGCGATTCTGTATATTGCAGGTTGTGCAAACACTGTGCAAAGGACTATCACGGATAGCGCTGAGAGCAAAGGCGTAAAACTGTTATATACTGTGAGAATAACAAACCCCAGCGCGGCTGCTGTCAAGAATATATACTTTAATTTATTTTTCATGTACAGGAATATACCCATCGTAATCGGGAATAAGGTGATGCTCCTTTGCGGATAACTGTCAAATATTTCCATTTCCCGCAGACTTTTATGGAGGAATGCTGTGACGTCATAATTAAGCAGGTAGTTAATCAATACATATATCGTATAAATTGCAAATGCAAAAGCCGGAGC
>JACQXH010000245.1:0-2684 GCA_016208845.1 Nitrospirota bacterium
AAGGTACCTGCTGCAGATAAACGAATACAATATCCCGGTGAAAAACCTGCCTCCGGCATTTAATAATTTCGAAATAATTCACCTTACGGACCTTCACTACGGTATGCTTATGCCAAAAATATTTATTGAGCAAATCATTGATAAGGCAAATTCCATAGATGGAGATTCGATAGTCTGCACAGGAGATTATGTCCTTGGTGGCGGAGATGGTTCACAGATTGAAACAGTTTGGTCTCTGCTTAAAAAATTAAAAGCCAAATCCGGCGTCTATTCCGTTCTTGGAAATCATGACCATTGGGCAGATTCTGATAAATCACTTAAATCATTGAATGATAGCGGACATAATGTCCGGCATCAGGCAGTTGCCCTGGAAAGAAACGGGGAAAGGATCTGGATCGGCGGAGCAGGGGACCTATGGGACGATGAAGTAGGTATCGATAAAGCCTTTAAAGAAGTCCCAAATAAAGAATGTAAAATATTGCTTGCTCATAATCCTGATACCGCTGACAGCAAATTCAGCACAAGAGTTGATCTCATGATCTCAGGGCATACGCATGGAGGGCAAGTCAATATCCCTTTTATAGGTGCTCCTGTCCTGCCTGTTAAAAATAAAAATTATTCAAGCGGTTTTATAAGGTCACAAAACACAAACATATTTATTTCCAGAGGAATCGGCTGGGCTATTGTTCCGGTCAGATTTAATTGTTATCCTGAAATTGCGGTGTTGAAATTAATAAAAGCCTAAGATAAGTGCACTTAGGCTGATAAGGATTGGCAATGCCCTGATCATGAACTGGGAACAGTTCCTCCATAAGCATTTATACCGCATTTCTAATTTATAGAATCTGTGTCTGACTATAGACAGATCCGCGTTAAACTGCCGTAGGCAGGTAAGTCTGTGGCTTAATTCTTTTTATTATCAGTGTTAATCAGTGTTCATCCGTGGCTAAATTTGTTTTTTCTGTCAGTGATAACCTGCCGATAGGCAGATCCAGTTATTCTGTTGGTCTGATTTTAAGTCAGTGACAGTCTGTGGCTGAAAGCGTTTTATAAGCCCTTCAGTTTTTTAGCGGTTGGAAACGCATCAATATTAGTATGAGGGATGAAGAGCCCGGAGACGTATTCATCCATGAATGAGCGTGAGACCGAAAGCTCAAGGTAGGTCATCTTGCGCGCTATGTCCTCAGCCTCTTCGCGCATTTTTCTGGACAGCGCGCACAGATAGGCCCCTGTTACCGAGGTATTGCCGAGGTATTCGAATTTGTCTCTCGATATATCAGGAAGCATGCCGAGCATGATCGCCTTCTCTATATCCAGAAATCTCCCAAAGCCTCCTGCAATATATAACTTATGTATGTCATCAAATGTATATCCGGTCTCTTTGAGCAGTATGGACAGGCCCGCGTATATTGCGGCCTTGGCCCTTATCAGATTTTCTATGTCAGGCTCTGTAAGAACAATGTCATTGCCATTGCCTGAATAGACGACAAATTCAAGCCCGTTTTCACCATCTCTGACGCGGCCTGAGATATTTTTCTGTAATTTCCCTTTCTGATCAAGAATACCGGTCATAAACATCTCTGCAATAGCATCGATCATTCCTGAACCGCAGATCCCTGATGGTTTGGCATCGCCGCCGACTATTCTTATCTCCGGATCCAGCGTTTCAGGGCTTATCTTTATGCCTTCTATCGCTCCCTCAGTTGCCCTCATACCGCACTTGATACCGCTTCCCTCAAAGCACGGCCCTGCAGAACACGCTGCTGCCATGAGCCACTCTGAATTGCCGAGGACAATTTCACCATTTGTTCCTATATCCATGAACAGGCATAACTCATTCTTCTTGTGAAGCCTTGATGCGAGGATGCCCGAGACAATATCACCTCCGACATAGCTTGCTACACAGGGGAATGAATATATGGGCGTATTTGGATTTATCTTTATCCCAAGCTCCCCTGCAAAAGAAAGGGGGAAAAAATTTGCTGTCGGGATATAGGGTTCTTCTCTTATTGATGAGGGGTCAAGACCTAAAAAAAGGTGCGTCATGGTTGTATTGCCCGCTATTACAACGTGGTCTATTGAATCGGCATTTATACGATAGGTCTTGCTTAAAAGTGTGATAAATGTATTTATATCTGTAACTACGGTCTTGTTTAATTCCCTGAGTCCATTATGCTCGGTCGCGTGCACTATCCTCGTAATAACGTCATCGCCGAACCGGATCTGCGAATTATAGGTAGATGCGATATCCACAAGGCTTCCGTCTGCGAGGTCAATCAGATAGACCACAAGCGTTGTTGTCCCGATATCAACAGCCACCCCGTAACGCGGGGTTTTTTTATTGCCCGGCACGATATTCGTAATCTCATCGCAGTCCTCGGTGTGAATAGTGCAAAGTGTTATCTTCCACTTCTTTTTTCTTACTACCTCTGAAAGCCCCGGCAAGAACCTGAAGGGCACTCTCAGACACCCGTATCCTTTTGAAAAAAGCTCTCTCTTCAATCTCTCCAGGTCGCTGATATTGTCGTTAATGGACGGCGCCGGAAGCTGAAGCACGACCCTCTCTGTCAGGGGCTCGACCTTAACGCCTGCCGAGTGCAAAAGGGCCTGAAGGTCCTTTGATCTGCCGACAGCGATCTTGCCTTCAACCGTGAGCCTTGATTCCTTGGGTATCTCGATCTGTA
>JACQXH010000245.1:2695-6574 GCA_016208845.1 Nitrospirota bacterium
AGGGAAGGTCTGGCATGAAAGGCTGTAGCCTTTCCGGATCTCTTCCTGTGTGAGCTTGATCTTCGATCGGGCTGAAACAGCCCCTGACTTGACAATTATCTTGCACTTGCCGCAGGTGCCTTTGCCGCCGCAGGAGGATAAAAGGAAAATGCCTTCTTTTTTGAGTGATTCAAGTATAGAGATATCCGGCGAACCTGATATGGATTTGCCTGATGGTAAGAAAATTTTCATCTTATATACTTTACTCTTTAATGATTTTCATTTCCAGAAGTCGCTGCCTTTCATGCTCTATTTCAGATTTTAAAATCTTCGGATCAGGCAATTGTAACTTGTACTTTGAGGCTAATTCTCTTTTGAACCTCTATCCGGCATCTTTGAAATTTCCCCTTGCCTACTTCCACAGCTCCTTTGCCGCATCCACTGCATGATATGTAAGTATAAGGTCAGCGCCCGCGCGTTTAATAGACGTCAGTATCTCCATGACGATCCGCATCTCATCTATCCACCCAAGCTTTGCGGCCGCCTTGACCATTGAATATTCCCCGCTTACATTATAGGCGGCTACCGGCACATCAAATGTGTCTTTCACGTCAGAGATAATATCCATATACGACATTGCAGGTTTGACCATAACTATATCCGCGCCTTCTTCAATGTCGAGAGCGACTTCTTTTATCGCCTCTCTCCTGTTTGCAGGGTCCATTTGATAAGAGCGCCTGTCCCCAAATTGCGGTGTTGATTCAGCCGCTTCTCTAAAAGGTGAATAAAAGGCTGATGCATATTTTGCCGCATAACTCATAATGGGAATATCGTCAAAACCATTTGCATCGAGAATGTCTCTTATTACCGCAACCCTGCCGTCCATCATGTCTGATGGAGCGACCATATCAGCTCCTGCCTTTGCATGAGATAATGCCTCTTTCGCAAGCAATTCGAGAGTCGGGTCATTTAATATCTGTCCTTTTTTCACAATGCCGCAGTGGCCATGGCTCATGTATTCGCACATGCAGACATCTGTAATGACAACGAGGTCCGGAATCTTGTCCTTGATGGCCCTGACCGCCATCTGCACAACGCCTTTTGGATTGTAAGCCTCTGTGCCTTTCTCGTCCTTGTGTTCCGGAATGCCAAAAAGTATGATCCCGGGGATCCCCAGCCTGTGAGCGCTTTGCGCCTCTTTTACAATTTCGTCCGCTGACATCTGAAAACAGCCGGGCATTGTGGAGATTTTTTTCCTGACACCTTTGCCCGATGTAACAAATAAAGGATAAATAAAATCTGCAGGAGACAGGCAAGTCTCGCGCACCATTTTTCTTACTACCTTGTTCATCCTGAGCCTGCGCGGCCTGTGTATAGGGAAAGACATGTTTTCACCCTCCCTTCGTAAGGTTTTATTTGTTTATTAGTATAGCATTGCCGTGAAAAATAATGAGCTGCAAATAAATATCAAAATATCTGATTTTATATCTGCTTCTGTCCATTCCCCGGACAACACATATCCTGACCCAATTCTAACGCATTGCCGTCATGAGGTTCAGTATGGATAACCGCATCAATGACTGAAGGGAATTCCTGTTTAATGGCATCTTCCACCTTATGGG
Source organism: Nitrospirota bacterium (assembly GCA_016208845.1). GTDB lineage: Bacteria > Nitrospirota > Thermodesulfovibrionia > UBA6902 > BMS3Bbin08 > JACQXH01. The sequence continues at coordinate 4,297 of JACQXH010000245.1, forward strand.
CAAGGTCGTGGGCGTCAATGGTCTTCAGATCAGAGCTGACAAGGATATGAAGATCTATATGAACAGCTCCTTCCTTGCCTCTGGTCCTTATCTCATGGCAGCCTTTGACGCCTTCAACCTTATTAACCACTTCCCTAATGTCATTTGGCTCTATACAGGCGGCATCTGTGAGGACATCTGCAGCGGATTTAAGGACTTCTATGCCCATTTTTGCAATAAACAATGCAATGATAACGGCTGAGATTATGTCTATAACCGGATATCCCATCTTTGCTGCTACGAGACTAATGACAACGGAAATGGAAACAAAGATATCGGTATTGGTATGCATTGCATCTGCAAGCAGAAAATCGCTGTGAAGCTCCCTGCCCTTTTTCTTTTCATAGATCATTACACCTGTGTTAATGAAAAGAGTTAAAGCCATAATTATGAAGCTCAAAGACGTGACGTCAATGCTGTGGGGAGATGTAAAGCCAAAATAAGATTTTCTTAATATCTCATAGCCGGCAAAAAATATAAGCACAGCTATGGCAATGGTTGAAAGAGTCTCATATTTTCTGTGGCCGTAAGGATGGTTTTTATCGGGCGGCCGGGACGCGATGAAAATGCCGATGAGGCCGATTATATTTGAAATGCCGTCAAATAGCGAGTGAAACCCGTCAGAAAACATGCTGATTGAATCAATACGATAACCATAGACTATTTTTGTTAAGGCAACAGCGATATTTAGAAACAGCGTATAAAGGAGAACTCTTCTTATTTTCTGAAGACGCATATAAATCTGATTATACCCGAATTGTTTTCAGTTTAGGTAGTTCTGAGGTGTTATGTTCCAATTTTTCGGCAGCTCATAAGCCACGATTCTGTCAGGCTTATCGCCGTTGCCCTGATGGGAAATATCACAAACAAAAGGCATTATAAAACATTCTTTTTTTGTGTTATAAACGATCCGGAGAACTGGATTGACAGGTTTATCGCCGTGCGCTATGACGACACCGAGCAACCCGCTTTCCAGCCGCACAAGCGCGCCGATCGGATAAATGCCGACGCAACGGATGAAGTGCTGCACCAGATCTCTGTTAAAATGAAAATCGCTCCATTCATATAATTTACTCAAGGCGCCGGTAGGCTCCATCGCGTTCTTGTAGCACCTGTTGGAAGTGATGGCGTCATACACATCTGCGATAGACGCCATCTGGCCATATCTGCTGATATCATCACCTTTTAAACCATTGGGATACCCGGATCCATCGGCCCGTTCATGATGCTGGGCGGTCACAAGGACCGATATATTTGCAATGCCCGGACTCTTTTCAAGCAGAAGGCGGCCGTGTTCCACGTGTTTTTTTATCTCTTCATATTCTTCATTGGTAAGCTGTCCACGTTTGGTTAGGATTTCTATGGGAACCTTCATCTTGCCTATATCATGCAGCATTCCCCCGACCCCAATTTCATGTATCACCTGCTGGTCCAAACCAAGGTATCTTCCAAAAGAGAGCATAAGAACACATACATTCAGCGAATGCAGGAAGGTATATTCATCTGTTTTTTTCATTCTCCCCAGAAGCAGAAGTGCATCTTTATTGCGGAAGATCGAGCCGGCCATTTTCCCCACAATATGATTCACCTTCTCAACGTCGACCTGCTTCCCAAGTCTCGCATCTTCCATAATATTGTGTACTACCTGCTTTGCCTCTTTCTTTATCTCTCTCGCATTATCAATCTCTTCACGGACAGAAATGCGGTCTTTGACCATTAGCGGTACGTCGGCAACCTCCTGAATTTCCGTCTGTATTCTCTTCTTTACTTCTTCTTTGGTCGGGGCATCAGCTACATCCAGTCCCTGCTCTGTATCAATGTAAACTTCACGGATACCCACGCGTCTTATTTTTTCTATGATTTTCTCATCTTCCACTTTGACATTGTTGCTTAAGAAGGGGTGCTGCATCCAGCCACAGTCAAAATCGCAGATATACATATTGGGTTTCAATTGCTCTATTTTGATCTTTTTTACCATATTTTCAAACCAGTTTTGTTACGCTATACCTCTTTTAAGTCATGCAAAGCGCAATACCCTGTTATCTTATCGGCTCATTGCCCGAAGAAATTAACCAGAATAATGCCTTTGGAAACCACAGCCAAAAGCAGGCACTTCTAAGCGAGAACAAAGAGGGGCAGCTGGAAGCTTGAAAAACATTAAATCTCATATGGTTAGCCTGTGTTATCATGGTTTGTTTTTTGCGGCGATAGAAACATTGTTGCTGCATAAAACAGTTCA
>JACQXH010000275.1 GCA_016208845.1 Nitrospirota bacterium
TTTTCAGGACATTTGCAAATCTGTTGACCTCATAATATAGCAGTTGATATGTATATGTCCTGTAAGTGCCGCTGTCAGCCTCCCATATTATTGCCGCCTTGTTCCTCGTTGCGGTTGTTAAATGTCTGTCAAGGCAGTTATATGATGCATTGAGTTTCCCGCCCTGAAACCACTTTATCTCAGGCTTATGGAAATCATATTCAAGGACCTTGTCCCACTTTTTGTACCACGTCAGATTCTTTTCAGCCATCTCTGCCCAGAAACCTTCCGGATCCTCAACAGAGCGCTTGTATATCTTTTCGTATTCTTCCATGCTCTTGATATGTGCCTTTGCGCTGAATTCCTTTGAGGGCGGAAAAGTCCTTTCTTCCGTCATCAGGACATCAATCTTTTTGTCGTCTGCCATATGGACCTCCCAGTTAGATTAATGCTGTCAAGCGACCTGCATTATTATACTCATCAGATATATATATATCACGATATTTATAGTATTTATAGTGTCTTATCGTCATTACTTCTCTATTACTTTAGGGTACTTTAGGGCATCTTTTTTTTATTTCCGAAAAAGTTTTAAGTGAATCATGCGCATGCGAGATGATCCAGAAACATGTTTGCTCAACCGGAATAACACCGGCATCTCCAAAAATATTTTTCGTGGCTTTCGACCCGAACAGGTCCTGGTGGCCAGTAACATCATTCCACAGTTCATGGTATGCCTTGTATTTCTCCTCCAGCGACCCGGGCTCAATAAAATATTCGCCTGATCCGGCATAAGCCATATTGTATAAATTATGAATTTCTCCGATTATTGCCTTGCTGGCCTTTGAAAAATTTTTATCCACAAGCCAGAAATTAATTGCCAGCATCTCGTGGAAGAGTTTGTGCCTGTGCGATCCCCTGAACGGAGAGCCGGCCTTTGAATATTCTTCTTTTACAAAAGAGAGCGCATTCTCAACGCATATATCGAACAGATATCTGCTGAGCTGTTTCTGAGCCTTTTCCAGGGGCAGGCCCTTTATTTCTTTCAGCGTCTCTGCCCTGATATTATCCCTGGTGTTAAGCAGTCTGTTAATAAATGAAGTGATCATTTGAGCAGATAATAATCCTCACCGCCATGAAGCGGGTTTAAAAATCATAACAAGTGCAAGCCTTGCCGCTATTATTAATAAAATTGCAAGGGCAGGTGTCCATCCGCCCTTTGCAAAGGGAAATATCTTTTGCGTTACCCTGTAAACAGGTTCTGTTACCTTTTCAAATGCTGTTGTCATAATATTCTGCCTGCCGCCGATTATAAGGGACAGGATGATCCTTCCAAGGACCATCCACATGAGAAATGACAACGTATAATTGATCAGTTGAAAAATAATTATGTTCATCTTTGATACACCCGGGACATATTATAACCCCCCTGTCTCCCCCTTAGCCAGGGGGAGGACGGGGGGGTTAGGTATTACTCTTCGTGCCCTACTCTGGCGCCTTTTGGAATTCTTACACTCTCTACGAAGTCCTGCATTTCCTGTGACGGAGCGGACGTCAGTCTTGATACAACATAGATCGTGATGAATCCGAGAGGGATGCCGAAAAGGCCGGATGAGATGGTCTTTATGCCCCACCAGTCCAGGCCGTAAAACCTGCTGCCTATCATGTAGAACAGACAGCTGCCAAAGCCGATCCACATGCCTGCAAGTGCGCCTGCTTTGTTGGCACGCTTGTCCCATATTCCCATAACAAGGGCAGGGAAGAACGAGGCCGCCGCGATAGAGAAGGCCCATGCAACAAGCTCAACAATGATAGTCAGCTTGTAAGTCGCGACCCATGCTGAAATGAGGGCCACGATTACAAGCAGGATTCTTGATATTGTAAGCCTCCTGAGAATGGATGCATTCGGGTTTACCATCTTGTAGTAGAAGTCATGAGAGAGCGCATTGGATATAGTCAGAAGCAGGCCGTCTGCTGTTGAGAGCGCTGCCGCAAGCCCGCCTGCTGCCACGAGGCCTGAAATTACATACGGAAGCCCTGCTATCTCAGGGGTTGCGAGAACGATCGCGTCAGCTCCGATGGTCAGTTCAAAGAACTGAAGTATGCCGTCACCGTTCATGTCCTTGAATGACACCAGTCCAACCTTGCCCCAGTTAGCCATCCAGGCAGGCAGCTGGGCAATAGGCAGTCCGACAACATTGCTGAGCACCTCCCACCTCGCAAATGCCGCATACGCGGGTGCGGTAAAGTAGAGAAGGAAAATGAAGAAGAGCGACCATCCGACAGATATGCGCGCCTGTTTTACTGAAGGAACCGTGTAGTATCTCATAAGAATGTGAGGAAGGCCCGCTGTCCCTACCATAAGACAAAAGACGAGCGCCAGCATGTTTTTCATATCCATACGCGCAAACGGCTGGGTATACGGCTTCAAAGGTTTGGATTTGACATCCGCGGCCTTCTTTGCCGCTGTCCATTTCTCTGTTGCTTCAGCAGGAGTCTTGGGAAGCGCTGCTATTGATTTTTCAATAGCTTCTTTATCCTTGGCAGGTGCATCTGCCGGAAGTGCAGTGAGCTTGTCCTCAAGGCCCTTCTTCTTTGCTGCGAGCACCGCAGGAACATCTTTCAAGTCTTCAGCGATTTTCCCGGATTCGACCTTCCACAGGCCCATGACCTCGATCTCCTTCGGATCCGCGTTAATCACCAATTCTTTTGCGTCAATCTTTTGAAGCACCTGTCCATACATTACCTCAGATACCGGCACGCCCGTGTGTTTATATGACATAACCGTAACAGGGACGAGGTATGCAATGATCAGGATGATGTACTGGGCAACCTGTGTCCAGGTGACTGCCTTCATACCGCCGAGCATGGAGCAGACCAGGATACCGCCCAGACCGACGAATACGCCAGTGGCAAAA
>JACQXH010000276.1 GCA_016208845.1 Nitrospirota bacterium
CGCTCGTGGAGTCCAGCAGGAGATCTACGCGGGGCGGATATTCTTCGTCAGCCCTCCATAGTATGAGCACAACAGGCACCCTGGGAAGAGGGAATGCCCTTATGGATGCATCGCCATATGATCTCTTCTCTGCGCCCAGTTCATGGCCCTTTATCAGAAAGCCTTCGGCATCGTCTCTGTACTTTCCGGCTATTTTATCGACGGGAAGGACATGGGTCCCCCTGAAAAACAGCTGGCCCCCTTTGAGGTTTACCGGTTTTACAAGATTCCCTGATGGAGAAATTTCCTTTGCGTTCACAAGATACCAGAGTATCGAGAGTTGAGAAAAATATCCGAGCCTGTTCAGCAGGGCATCACTCTGAGGCGCATCACTGAATATCTTCTTGTCCTTCGGCGATACGAAAATATCCATGCCGAATGACCGCAAGGTGTAGATGCCGCACACACTGTCATAGGTTGCCGGAGCCCTTTTGCAGACATCCTCAGGGTCGAGGGCGGAAAGGATCTCCCATGCTTTTTCTTCTCCTGCTGACATATTCCATTATAACTAAAAATCATGCCGTCATACAGAGGGTATGAGACAAATTTATTGGTAAATTCACCTGGAGAACAATGAAATGTATGAACTTCCCCCTTAGCAAAGGGGGATTAAGGGGGTTATTCGGATGAATAAAGATATAAAAGCCATGCAACAACCCCCTCGCCCCCTTTTTTAAGGGGGAATATCGCAATCATACTGTATTTAGAATTGCGTTGCCAATAAATTTATCGTATAACATCTTACAGAGAACCCCTCGATATTAAATTCAAAAGAGTATAAAATATCAAAAATAAACATTGGATGCCACATGAAAACTGCCAAAAGGAAAAGGACACAGGAATTCAGGATCGGGGTTCATACGTCTATCTCAGGCGGTATATCAAGAGCTGTTGAGAGGGCTGCGTCTTTGAACTGTAACACAATGCAGATCTTTTCCCACAACCCAAGACAGTGGCGCAAGAATCAGATATCACAGGGAGAGGCAGGCCGATTTTCGATCCTCAGGCAGAAGTATGATATAAGACCGATATTTATCCATGCCTCATATCTTATCAACCTCGCATCTCTTTCAGGTGAAGTACTGAGTAAGTCTATCAGCCTGCTCTCTTATGAATTAATGAATGCAGACAAGCTTGGAGCTGAATATGTGATCCTGCACACAGGAAGCGCGAGAGGCGAAGATGAGAGAAAGGCGAGGGGCCGTGCTGTAAAAGCGATCCTGAGGTCTTTAAATGCAGGCCGTTACAGGGCCTCTCTCATTCTTGAAAATACGGCAGGCAGGCAGGGCGACATTACATCTTCGATGAGGACACTGGCAGAGATCATAGATTTGTGTAACTGTGACGGTATAGGGGGAGTATGTATTGACACATGCCACGCATTTTCCTCGGGTTATGACCTTGCGTCAAATGAAGGCATTGAAAAACTTATCTCTGAAATAGATCGTTATATTGGCCTCGACAAACTTAAGCTGATCCATCTGAATGATTCAAAACAACCAATGGGATCAAGGATCGACAGGCATGAACACATAGGGCGTGGATTTATAGGCGCCGGAGGATTCAGGAAGATGCTCTCAGACAGAAGGATTTTGGATGTACCGTTAATCCTCGAGACCCCGAAAATGACTGAGGATGATGACAGGAACAATCTCAAAAAGGTCTATGAGATCCTCTCGCACGCAGTATAGAAAACATTTAGCCACAGATGAACCTGCCTGCCGGCAGGGACGGTTAGTACATATCTGCCTATCGGCATACAAGTAACCACTGATAGAAAATAACAGGTTTAGCCACGGATTAACACAGATGTAATAAATCAGAAATCATGAAGTCAAGAGACTTAACTTTTCAATTTCCCATCTTCTCAACTTCTTAGTTCTGCAATCTGCGTTCATCCGCGCAGATCCGCGGCTGAATGCCTTTTTTCAGAACCAGTATTTTCTATAAGCTCAATATCCCGGTCGCAGCGAACCGGCTTGCAGTATATAGAGGCAGGCCCTCTCCCAGGATCTTGCGATGAGTATTTATTGCTATGGCCGGGTCGTTGTTGTTATTTGAAAGATGTGCAAGGCAGGCCCATTTCAGGCGGCTGCCGGACAAAAGAAGCTCGGCCGCTTCCTGGTTAGATATGTGTCCCTTAGGCCCCTGAATGCGGTTCTTAAGAAAATACGGGTAAGGACCCGTTGTCAGCATTTCAGGGTCATAGTTGCTCTCAATAAAAACAGCATCAAGCGATTCGATTATTGTAATAAGCTCCCTGAAAACATGTCCCAGGTCGGTCAGTATGCCCAGTCTTTTTTCAGACGAAGAGACCACAAATACTGACCCATCGACCCCGTCATGGGGAGAAGGAATTGTCTGGACAGACACACTGCCAAACCGGAGGTTCTCCCCTGCCTTAAAGTAATTTATGTCATTCATCTTTCCCATTCTGAGCCTTGACATCGCACTATCCATGGTTTTTTGAGTGATATAGACCGGGATGCCGAACCTCCTCTGGTATACACCTGCAAATCGCACGTGGTCAGAATGGTCATGGGAGATTATAAGGGCATCGACGTTTTTTATATCCCGGCCAAAGGCAGCAAGCCTGCACGAGGCCTCAATGCTGGAAATGCCGGCATCAAAAAGAAGTTTAGCGCCGTTTGATTCAACGTACGTGCAGTTTCCATTACTTCCTGACTGAAGGGAGATTGAGATCACGCATTATATTTGCATAAGAAAGCAGGTGATTACAAGGGGAATGAACTCACATAAAGCAATTAACCACAGAGCACTTAGTCTTTGTAAATTTACAAATTGCAAATTCCAAATTACAATTCTTTAGTCTCTGTGCTATCTGTGGTTTCTTGAAATGAATTGCCCGGGTTAATCAGGCCGATGTTTTACTCAGGACAACCCTTTTCTCTGTTTTTGAAGGATCTGAAGCTTGTTGTATTCCTTGAGAAATTTCAAAAGGTCGTCATTCGAAAGCACCCCGCTTTTCACGAGGGCTTCTCCGAAGAAAATATATGTATCCTCCTGTAATTGCAGGAGCTCATTGACCTGAGACTTAAGCAGAAATTTTTCCTTAAGCGCGATCTCGCCGAACTTCTCATAGGTCTCTTCCTGGATAATAGAGGTCCTTTCAACGTCTTCCTCTGTCATCCAGCCCCGTTCCATGGCCAGTTCACCTATCCTGCGGTTATTTTTTTTCTGGAATAACCGCGCCTTGAATATGTCGGTCCTTTGGATGACGTCCCGCTTAAGCAGATATTGTCCAAAAAGCAGTTGGCGTTTGCGCATATTTATTTCTCAATCAATTATACAAATCAAATACCCTATGTAGTCTCTGCCGCAGGGTTCTTCACTTGTCGGGGAACACTGTAAAATTATGGCGGGGTGGACGGGGATCGAACCCGCGACCTCCGACGTGACAGGCCGGCGTTCTAACCAGCTGAACTACCACCCCAGCCAAAAAAAACAGTTACTTGGGGATCGGGTATTAGGGGCATATAAATACAAAGTATCTCTGATGACTGATCCCTAAAACCTTACTTCTAACCCCTGATCTTATGGTAGGCGGAACAGGGCTTGAACCTGTGACCTCAGCCTTGTAAGGGCCGCGCTCTCCCAACTGAGCTATCCGCCCGAAATAATATTTGAAGCTGTCTGATCACAGCAAAAAGCATCTTTTCTCAATACAATAAATAAATGCCTTGATTGTGATACAATACTATACCAGATAAATTTTAATTTTTAAAGCATGTTCTTTTTATAAACACAGACTTGACAGTCTCAGGGGCGCAAATATAAATCATTAGAAAAATTTATTGATCTCAATTATAATATCCTGAATCCATTTTTATTTATTTAAGCCTGAATGAAAAAAATATTTAATGATAACAGAATGCTGAAAAATATTTTATTGGCTCTCGTTATTCTGCCTCTTTGCATAGCGTGTTCGTCAGACAAGGCTGAATTGAAAAAAACGCCGGCTCTGGAAGCTGAGGCTTACTTTACAAAGGCCAACGATAAAATAAAAAGCGGCTACTATGAGGAAGCGAGAGAGATCCTCCAGTCCATCAAGACACATGATGCAAGCGGGCAATATTCGGCATTGGCCCAGGTTCGTATCGGGGATACATATTTTGAGGATAAGATGTACGATGAGGCAGTAGTTGAATACAGAGAATTTCTCAAGATGCATCCGTATAACAAATATGCATCCTATGCACAGTATCAGACAGCAATGTGTTACTTCAG
>JACQXH010000087.1:0-8563 GCA_016208845.1 Nitrospirota bacterium
ATAAAAGAGAAGATAGCACGGACAGAGGAAAGTGGAAACAGCATCAATCCGTTCTTTATCCCATGGAATAAAATTCTATCACCGGTTTATCAAGTATTTCCCTGCCGAACTTGTTCAGGACCTTGTCATTGGCCCAGATTATCAACTGTTCCCGCCCTGTATCAGTTACCTCGATCAGCATTTCAGGCAGCAGGTTCAGGACGTCCTTTGCGCTCTTAAGTTTTCTCTCAAGGAATTTATTGTAATCACCTTCCATGTTTCTCAATACATCCCTGATAGTAATAATATTGACTGCCAGGCCTTCGTTGTTCACGATAACGACTCTCCTGATTTCCCTGTCATTCATCAGTTTAACAACGTCAATAAGCGAGGTATCGAGTGTAGCGCTGATGAGCGGGCTGGACATGTGCTGACCTGCCTTGCTATTAAGCGAAATATTTTTACCTGTCAGCCTTAGAATATCTTTTTCAGTGATTATCCCTACCGCAGTGTCTCCATCCATTACAGCAACTGCACTGATCCTGTTTTCCACCAGTTTTTTTAACACGACCTTTAATGATTCGTCCGGGGTGACGCTTATCAGATATCCTAATTTTTCCAGAATGTGCTTGATCTTAATTGTTGAGCGGTAAAAATCCTCTTCAAGGTGCTTAAGCAGGTCCTGCTGTGTGATGACGCCGAGGAAATTGCCGGATTCGTCTGTAACAACGACCCTTCTGATATTATTTTCTATGGTCAAGTTCAAGGCATAACCTATAGTCCTGTCTCCCTTTGTTGAGATAAGAGATTTTCTGGCATATTTATCTGCCCGTTCATCGAGGTTAATGCCTTTGTGTAAAAGCTCAACAATATCCCTTTCAGTCAGTATCCCTGCAGGCTTCTCATCCTCCAGTATGACAACAACGCCTTTCTGGTTTCTGTTCATCAATTCCATTAAATTTCTGAGGGAGGCGTTACTCTGGACGTGCAGATTGTCTTTCTGCGCGATGTTTTTCAGAAGCAATGAGATCAAAATGCCAGCTCCTTATTAATGCATTCAGGAAACCACTGAGACCACAGAGGTTTAAAGAATTATAAATTAAAAATTGCAACTTGTAAATTTAAAATTTCCAAATTAAAATTTAAAAACCATATGTCCTATGATAACAGGTTTTGAACACTATCATATGAAAATGTGATAAATCCGTCAAGAATATTCGGCAAAGGCTTGGTACATGGAAGTTAGCCGCGGATTTGCGCGGATAGACACGGATAAATAAATCAGCCAATCAGAACATAAAATGCGGACTGAATAGTGCTTAGTATCGTATTTAATGCCTTGCACTTCGCAGATCGAAGTTCGTACTTCGTGAGAAGATAATTGCTATGTGCGTGATACATATTACGATGTACTTTTTTATTCCTGCCGACAGGCAGATCTGTGTTGATCGGTGTTCATACGTGGCTGAACTTGTTTTTTTATTCTATCAATCTTTACCAGCCGGCAGGCAGATCCGTGTTCATCTGTGTAAATCTGTGGCTAAATATTTTATATAGGGCTATTTGAAATGTACAATGACCGAAGCAAGAAACAGATGCTGGTCAATGTCAGCCTTTGAGGTGTTGATCAGGTTGCCGGTGTCAATATTGCGCCCCCATCTTAACTGATATGCCATGTCAAAAAACATATTTTGGTACCCTATGCCTGTTCCAATCGTTGCTCCGTAGAAATCCTTTACTGCGCCGTGAGAAGGCTCAGGATCATAGAACAAACCACCCCTGACAGGAATGACCGTTTTTGTCCCGATGAACAGGTATTCTCCGCCGAGTCGGACTTGCGTTGTGTCTTTTGCATCAGAATCGCTTTTCGGCCTTCCGTCTATGGGGCTGAATTCATTGCCTTGCGCGTCAGTCAATACATATTGGCTCCATTCGGTCCTGTAAATATCAAGCGCAAAGGAAAGAGCGTCTGAGACCCTCCACGCAACACCAAGTCCGTATGACAAAGGCATATGGAGCTTGACATCCTCAATAAGACTTGACTGGCTTGAAGTCTGTGTGTCGACCGGTGTGCCGAAAGTGCTTCTACTCTTATACCTGAACTCATGGCGCAGGGAGGCGTCAAAAGGGGTCTTGACTACAGCGCCGATGGTTAAGTGGTTGTTAATATTCCATAGCAGGCCGAGGTTTGCGTTTATTCCCCGGAAGCGGGAATAATTATCTGTTATGCGCGTGTCGATTGTAACGGGTACGCCGCCCTGCGTTCCGGTGTCATGCTCTGAAAAGGTTTCATCCCATCCATTCCGCCATGACAGTTGGTCGGTCCAGATATTAAGGGTTGCGCCGAGAGAAAGCACGGGGGTGATCTGAACGGCATAAGCCAGGCCCAGGGCCCCTACAGAGCCATTCTGGTCAAAATTCTTGTCCTGCAGAAGGTCCAGACCAGAAGAGGACAAATTAAAGCGGTGATTGAAACTGCGCTTGAAGTCATAAAGTCTTTGATAATTTATGGAGACCGCCATATTCCTGTAGAGCTTGAAAGGATATGTTGCGCTCAGATAATTCAGGTTATAATCGTCGCTCTTGCCTGTGTTATCAATTTCATGATGAACGTCAGAAACAAAAGACTCGCTCTTGCGAAAGTATGCCCCGACTGCGGACAGTTCAGGTTTTTCCAGCTGGATAAGACCTGCCGGATTCCAGGAGGCCGCCGTAGCATCATCAGCAACAGCGATGAAGGCCCCTCCCATTCCAACGGCCCTTGCTCCTGAACCCACAGGGTTGGGCGAGGAGGAAACCCCTACCTGTTGAAAAAGTGTTGCGGCATGGAGATCATTATTGAAAGAAATAAAGATTAAAAAAAGCAATATTGCTGCGAGTCTTTTTGCAGTTGCCATCTTTTGTTTGAATAATACTACACAGGCGATCAAAATGCATAATGCAATTATCCCCTTGGTCAAAATGGACGTTGAGAGCAGCAACCAGGCAAGGCCTACCAGCGGATAAAGGACCAGCCTTACCGGTGGTTTTAACCACGAGTGCGATTCAATATATACTGCGATGGGTTTGCCCGTCCTATAGTAGAAATTAACCATGTCCCGGCCTAAATGATATGGAAGAAGGTAGACATCTCTGAATCTGCGGAGCAGGTCGACCTGTTTTGCAAGAGGCGAGCCATAGGCCGCGGTGGCGATGAAACAATAGCCGCCACCTCCGGAGGTGCGGTCTATATTTTGACCGGGTCCAACTGAAGGGTCAGAAATTCCACTTTGCATTGAAATATCAAGGAATGTCACGTTCCCGCCTGTGACTGTTATATTCTGCTCTGTGATGTTGGCATGGCCATCAGCAATAGAAGTGACTGAACAAACGCCGCCTGGTACAACCATGATATAATCTCCGTCCACAGTTATTGACGAAGAACCCACATCAGTGAAGACGGTTGCGCCATCAATATTCTGGTGCGAATATTCATCTGTAACTTTGCCGGCTATGACGCCTGGTCCGGTAAGCTGATAGAGGCCTCCCTGCGTTGCGCTGTAAAGGGACGAGGTCGCGATGGCATAAACATCGTATTCAGGTGTCCCGAGGCTTAACCAGATTTGTGCCTTGTTGGAAATATATATCCCCTTGTGGGAAGTGCTGGCATAGACTATGTCCTTATTCTGACGGTGGAAATCAAGATCAGTCACGGCATTGTATGTCACACTTCCGGGGATCCCCTCAAAAGATGCGGTCCATGTTAAGCCCTTATCCATGCCCTGCATACATTATGTCAGGATTATCAGGATTAATAAGCAGGGCATTAATAATTACATTTCGCAGGCTCGTCCGGTTCCAGTTGGCGCCTCCGTCTTTGCTTTCCCATATGTCTCCGGCAACATAAGGAGTAAAATAATTCCCGCCTCCTGCAAAGATATTCTGGCTGTCAGAAGGGTCAATCGCTACCGCACTAAAAGGATAATTTTCACTGGCCTGATTAACTCCGTCAAGCACCTTGGTGAAGAATGCTCCCTCGTTTGAACTTTTATAAACTCCGCCAAGATTATCATAACCATTAGTAGTTACGTATATGGTATTGGTATTTGCAGAGTCTAAGGCAATGTCTGACACATAGTTATTCCCATTACCCAGCACATTGCTATTAGTCCAATTCATACCGCCATCTAATGTTTTAGCCAGATAACTTTCCCTGCCAGCGTAAAAAATCTGGCTGTTTGTTGGATGAAAACGGAGTGAACGGGTTGAAGAAGTTGTAAGCCGGGACCATGCTGCTGTGTCTTTTCTTTCGTAGATGCCGGATATCGTGCCTGCGAGAATATGCGTAGAATCATTGGGGTCAACCACAACATCATAAACAATGACAGCATTGATGCCATTATTAACAGGACTCCATGTTTGGCCATGGTCCAAACTTTTAAATACCCCTTGAATGATCTCACCGGCAAAGATGACTTCACTGTCTGCAGGATGAACAGCAAGCGACCAAAAGGTATAATTGTGATTATACGTTGTCCATGCACTCCCGCCGTCAGTGCTTCTTGCAACTTTTTTATACCACGCCGCATACAAGGTATTAGGTGACTGGGGATCAAAAGTAATATTCCTAACGCTGCTGCTCCCTGAAATTATAGGCCATGAGTATTTCCATGCGGTGCCGTTAAAATAATGTTTTATTATACCGACACCGCTGCCCGTAAAAACAATATTTGAATTATCAGGTTTAACAGCGACCGTCAGGTATGCTGATTTATAAGGAGTTAATGAAAATATGGAGCTCCATGTATTTCCGCCGTCCCCACTTCTATAAAGCGTTCCGCCCCATCCTCCATAACCATAGGAATTGGTTACAGCCCATATTATATTAGTATTTTGCGGGTCTACAGCAATGTCTATAACTGTAAAGTCAAAGTTATTTCCTTGTTTCATTTTTGACCACGTGGTTCCTCCATCAGTGGTCTTATAAATGGCACCTGACGAGTACGTACCATTTGGACCGCCTGTCCCTATATAAATTTTCTGACTGTCGGTGGGATCAACAACAAGAGACCTGCATAGCCTGAAATTGTCACCCGTACCGCCACAATCCTGGCAGTCCCTCTGCATGGTGCTGTTTTTTATATGAGTCCATGTCTGTCCTCCGTCAGTGCTCTTTTCTGCCCAGTAGTTGTGTTCAGCCCATACAACATCAGGATCGCTCGGCGCTGTTTTTACCGCATAGACAGCATGATCCTTGAACTCGTCTTCTCCTGGAAGTGCCCCTGTTGCCTTAACAGCCTGCCAGGTATTGCCCCCGCTTGTAGTAATAAATAGCCCGTCACCCATATATGAGGCTGCAAACATCTTGTCGGGATGAGAAGGGTCGATCTCAATGTCATAAACCTGTCCGCCGTAGAGACCAAGATTGCTGAAAACCTCTACCCCCTGTGCCGAGAGAGAGGACGGAAGTTTAAAAGAAATAAATATGGCAAGAATAATAAATGCAAAAGTCACTTGTGAGCTTTTGGCCCTTCTCCACCTGCTCATATCCCCCCCTGATAAATTACTATGCAGATAAAATCGTTGTTAATAAATTAAGGCAAGATATCGCTCAATCTGTAAGATTGTGAAACAGAATATACACGATTTTTATTAATTTTTCAAATTTATAAATATGACAATTTACTTGGTTATTACCCTGTCTTTAACATTGACCTTCTCAGTCCCCCCCTTTTTTATTGACGCGCGTGAAAATTCTTCGTAGACGTTCTCGATTTTTGCCTCTCCTATTTCAACCGGTTCAGAGCCGAGGGCCCTTCCTGTTTCTGGATGCCTGATTTCCTCGCCTTCTCTAAAGACTATCATTCCCATATCTTTTTTAACTCTCTTGCCGCCGCCTAAATCAATAAGTATGTCTTTTCCATCTTTCTTTATTATCATGCCTTCTAAAAGAGGATAGCTCTGTTTATACTTCAGGGCCAGGCCCTGCATAAGCCTCTTTATGTTGGGCAGGCTCTTATCCTCATCAAAGACATCTTTGGACTCTAATATTGCAGAGGTCTCTGCGTCCACAAGACGCGTTAGTATTTCAATGGAGTTTTTATTTTCATAAACAGTACCTGTCAGTATTGCATCTGCGATCACTATTTTCCCAATCCTTGAGGCAGTATCAGGGTCTGCAAGCTCTGTCTGGCTCAGCTTCAGTTCCTTCATTATTTCCTCAAGCTGTGCCCTTTCTGTTAAATGGAACCGCTTCTGCTCTACGAAGGCAGAGATGAGGCCGTCATAAACAGTGTCCCCGAATATAGACCGTTCTCCCTTTCGTTCAAGAGGAAGAATAGAGACACTCATCCTTGAGCCGATCTGACGTATCCTGGGGACCTTTCTGTTTACGATAAATACCTTTTTTGAAGTATTGCCGAACGTATCAGAGGCCTCTATGGAAAACCTGTTCTCTCCTTCCCTGAGCCCGGTAAGATGGTTAAAGAATATATCCTGTCCCTTCCTTTTAAGAATTGGTTCTCCATTGATGTTCAGGGACTGTATCTTGCTTTCATCCGACACCCTTCCTTCAAGATAAATCGCATCGTCATAGACTGTCTGATGATCAACTAAATCATTCAGTGAAATTACAGGGGGCTTATCGTCAAATATCTTTCCTAATTCACTCCCTAAAAAAGCGTACCGCGGCAGGACAACGCCTTCCCTGGAAGCCAGAAGGGGCAGGCCTTTCTGCGTCGCACCTCTTGAATTTGAATTGCCGGTTACATGTACCTCCCCGGTTGTGACATTCTCTGCGAGGTCTTCTGCTTTTATGATAATTGGCTCATCCCCCTCAGGAAGGTTAATTTCTTCATGAATTTCTATTTCCAGTTTAGCATTTTCAAGCACAGTCATTCCGGGCTTATGACCGGCGGCAAGATCATGACCATTAAGGCTGATTGATGAAATACCGGTATCATCTGATATAAAACCGGAGAGAAGTACCTTCCTGCCCGAGATCTGCTGCTCCTCAATTATGATGACAGGGCCCTTTCTGTCCACTTCGATTTTCAAGGTCTTTTCAGACGTCTTTCCGGTAAGGTCAGAGGCCTTAACCTTTATTTCATTAAGTCCTTCTTTTAAGTCCAGCTCTTTTTCCAGAGGGACCTTTTTCGCGGAAAGCTCTAAAGGATGGGGTATTTCATTTAATGAAACTGAAGAGACGAAATGATCATCTTCAATATCACCCCTTAGAACTATTGAAAATGCATTTGTAAGGAACCCGTCATATGGACTGCTTATTTTGAGCGCAGGAGGAAGTATGTCTGCTTTTGTTTGCTCGAGGATGGCCTTGCGGGCCTTATTCAGAAAATATTTGGCCTTGGAGCTTTCCGCAGAACCAAGTGACCCTTCCAGCTCCTGCACTGCATCCTGATATTTTTTTTGACTGAAGTAAATGATTCCCAGCTCTCTGTGCGGGAAATAGTCCACAAAGTGCATGCCATAGGTGCGGCTTCTCCACTGGTCCTTTTCGCGTTTTTCAATGGCGGTTTTAAAGTCTTTAACGGCCTCGTCAAGGAATTCTCCCTCGACAAAGGAAAGTCCCCGTTCATAATAATTCCACCAGCGCTCTCTGAAGAGCCCGGCGGTTACTCCGTATTCCTTCCCGTCTTTCACATAGCCGGACTTATTGGGCGCGCACCCTGAGAGCGTAAACAAAATTGAAAGAATGATAATTATGATCTTCATAAAATTGCCGTTTTCAGCTAATAGTTTTTTCCTCATCTGCTTTTAAACTGAAAAAATTCAAAACCACAGAGGCACAGAGACACAGAGAACTGAAGGATAAACAGAAAAAAGAAATTGGAAGAAAAAATCTCTTGTCTTTTATTTCTCACCTCTCGTTTTATAATTCTCCTCAGTGCCTCTGTGTCTCAGTGTTAATTCACAGATTATTTATTTTTTATTTATACTCTTCCGCAATTTTGTTCAGTATATCCCGGCTGAGCCTTTCTGCGACCTCATCCTTATTCTCCGCGCTTATTGTCTCGGTTATCGCGGCTTTCACAAGGGTCGTCTCTGTCTCAATCATCCTAAGGTTTATCTGCCAGTCATTGCCTGCTCTCAAGATATTGCCTGTGGAGATCAGTCTGGCTGACAATATTTTCCCCACTCTCAGGGCAGTTGACGGATCTGTGAGATTGGAAGAGCTCAGCTTAAGCTCCTCAAGGAGCTTTTCCATGACCTCCCTTTCCACGATCTGCATTTTCTTTGAGCCCTGAAGGTGGTCTGCTATCTTTGCGAGGATGTAGTCTTTGTCTGAATCATTGATCCCGTTATATTTGACATTCATAAAAACCATAGTAAGCGGTCTGTTCTTCACGGTATCTGCATCAGGTCTATGCCCTGTTTTCTGCTGTTCATTGTAGGCGCTGATAAGAGAAGCCACGAGTTCATTTATCTTTTTATCCTTTGCTTCGTTTGATATCCCCACATTCACTGAACTTCGCTGAACAGGGATATCAGGTTTTGTCCTGAAAATGGCCCATGCCACTATGACGGCAAGGACAAGAACAGAAAAAGAAATGATCAGCATTCCTTTGTATTTTTTCACAGGCATGGG
>JACQXH010000087.1:8568-14364 GCA_016208845.1 Nitrospirota bacterium
GGGAGCAACATCGTTTATGGAACGGACTGCCCCCCTGAGCGCCTCAACGGGCTCTCCCTCAACAGCCTCTTCAATCAATGTTTTATCTTCAGCAGACCTTGAAAGATCGACATATCTGAAGGTCGGATCTCCGTACAGCATATAACTCGACCAGATGACAGTCGCCTCTCCGTATCTCTTGATCAGGCCCAGCCTCGCCTTTCTTACAGCCTCGCCGATCATTGCGCCTTCCATCAGTTCTTTATAAAAGTACATGGCAAAATGAAGTCCGGGCTCGTCCTGCACATCCCAGAACGTGCCTACGTAATGATTAACTCCGGCCAAAAGAAATGCATTGGCAAGGCCGTAGATCTCTCTTCCATAGTCTTCAGCGACTTTCCATGTGTCGGTGTGTCCTGACTTGCAGGCATTGGAGAAAACCAGGGAGGGCAGTGGGTTTTGCCCTATAAGATTTATTATTTCAGAGGCCTTTAATTTCCTGTCTGACATGAGAAACCCGCTGTCAGACGGATTCGTTTTGTCGTAATCAGCATGCCCGGTATAATGCACTATATCAAAATTGCGTATATTCTCAAGCGCAAAGGTGGATGTGACATCACTGCTCCTGACATTGACATTAACGATATCCTCCACCTGCATCAGGTTATCCCGGATGCTGTATCCCTCCTGATGCGCTGATCTTAAATTCCCCTGGGGATCTGACATGATGAGCATTTTTAAAGGAAGGCCTATCCTGCGGCTGGAAATTTCTGATATCGCCTGCCGCGTGCTCACCAGACGTCCCATGTTAAACCTGATGCAGAAGAATGATTTACCATCGTATAAAAGCTCCCATGGGATGCTGACGAGATTATCATCAATGCTGATGACCATATCTTCTGCCGTGGTAGCTGCGAGCTTCTGCTTCAATTGCAGGCTGAAGACCTCATCGTACAGAAGTTGTCCTGTTGCCTTAAGCTTATTTAAAATGTCTGCGCTGACATGGCCTTTTTGGCTGGCGCGGTTAAGCAGGCTGATCACCTCTGCATTGTATTGGTCAATTTTCTCAAAATCCGCTTTTACTTCCTGATAATGGCGGATAGTTTTTTGCTCACCCGTGTCCCTTTCATAACCGCTTATTTTGATCTTTTCCGCTTCCCTGGAAAGCTCAAGGACAAAAACGTTTCTTTTAGTCCTGGGTGCGGACCCCTGCCTTGCCTGCAAAAGGTCCTTCGCGGTCTCGGCATTGCTTAATTGATGATTTTTTGGTTTTTCCATGTATGTGTTCCGCGTCCTTAATTATTTAAGTCCATCGATATTTCTCCGATCACCCTGTCCGCTCTGGTTATTTTGATAGTGTATTGACCAAGCCTGAGGCTGTTAAAACAGACCTCGCCGCTCTCAGCGACAAAGGATGCAACCTCCTGCTCCGGATTAAACAGGCTTATCCTAAGGTTTGGCTCTGGAGCTCCGGAATCTGTATATGAAGTTGAGATACCGATGCTGAAGCGGTCGTTTTCTGCCTTCTCTATCTCTAATTCTGATTTAATATCAGCAAAGGTCCTGCTTAAAGTAATGGAATTGGCTGGCACAGCCCCTGCGCCTCCCCGAACAGGCACAGGCACAGCGCCGTAGGAAATGAAAAGATTCTCAGTGCTCTTGATTATTTCGATGGTGTCTTTTGTGAATTTGAGCACAATGTCAAACAATCTTTGCGGAATGCCTTGCTTTTTGGAGACCAGATTTTTAACTCTCTCAACCCAGCCGGAAGGGACCTCGAATGCTGCATCATTCGCTTTGACCTTCTCATTCAATAAGACAAGGCTAAGGCAGTTATTGCACTGCAGGAGGTGTTTTTCCATGTTTTCCTTATCGTACGCGCTCAGGATGCCGTCTAAGTAATACGAAAGCTGTGCCTCATCCGGACATTTCCCCCCCGGTGTTTTAGCACTCTGTGACTTCATATTAGCCCAGATATGTTTTATTTTATTTTCTATCTCGTCCATTTTATCACCTCTTATGCCATATATTTAGTTCTATCATGATACAATAGACGTATTCATTCCTGGTTTCTTGCAGGGATTTCTTTCTCCTTTATAATTTTTTTAATCTTCTCATGTATCCTGTTCTTTCTGCTATATAGCGTGTTTACGGAAATATTCATTATTTCAGCTATCTCTTCCGCGGGAAGTTCCTTTTCGTAATGAAGTTCAATGAAAAGCTTGTCTGATGCGGGCAGTTCATCAATGGCCTGCCTGATGAGCCGGTCTGTTTCTGAAAGTTCCATTTGTTTTTCAGCGGTTGCCCGCTCGTCCGGCAGCGTTTCCACAAGGGAAAAGGAGCTGCCGTCATTATCATCATCTATAGATACATGATGTTTCTGGCCTCTGAGATAATCAATGGTGCTTCTTATGGAGATCAGTCTTATCCAGCTTGAAAGCGTGCAGCCATGACGCGCCTCATACTGCCTTAGTTTTTTGTAATCATCCTCCATAAAGGAGAGAAATATCCCATTGAAGATGTCTTCCACGTCTTCCTGCTGCAGGGAGCTGTGATGGAGTTTTAAGGTGTTGTTTATTGAGTGGTAGACGAGTTTTGAATACTGATCTACAAAGGTGTCCCAGGCCTCCGGCTTGCCGTTTACGCATTCTGCCAATAAACTGAAATCAGGGGAAGATTCAGACATATAGCAATTTTACCATGTCTGCAAGATTTGTTTAAGTAAAAAAAACAGAACGCCTTTTTCAATAAAAAACATTTAGCCACGGATGTACACAGACCTGCCTGCCGGCATGTAAGTAACCACTGATAGAAAAAAACAAATTTAGCCACGGATTAACACAGATCTGCTGTGTACTCTGCGGTTATCTGCATATTTTGGGTCAATAAATACCCTGTGCTTCTGCATATGCTTAATAAACCCTCTTCAGCCACGACATGTCTGTAAAATTCACATTCTGAGCAGGAGGATAAACCCTTTGTCTCCCGCACTTCATAAATTCCCAGCAATTAAGTTTTTCCATATGACCTTTCCTTTAATTATTAATCCCTGTAATAAAATGTCCTATGTGCTGCTGGACTTGTCATTCCGGGCTTGACCCGGAATCCAGAGATAAGAAATGGATTCCCGCTTAAGAACTGCGGGAATGACGAAAAAGTGGACATTATCTTGCAATTATCAATGGTATTCAGATCAATTCATATTCTGTTCGTAATTTGCAAAATACGCGGTCAGAAACGTCTCTACCCCCGGGTCTACGTCGAGCCTCTGCGCCAGCAGGTCAATGGCCCGCAGTTTGACCCTTGGGTCTTCGTCCCTTGAAACAGTCTCGATCAATATATCTGTCTGCACTGGCGCCATTTCATTCAGCGTCTCCAGGGCCAGCAGCCTGGCCTCTGGTTCAGGATTGCTGACCATGGCTGTTATCAGCTGGCCGGCTGCCTCCTCTTTGTCCTCCAGTGATGAAATATTCCTGACCTCTTCAAGCCTGGTCCAGCGTTCGATACTTGCCTGTTCCATGGAATTCAATTCACGCTTTTCAGCGTCATTCAGTGAGAACATGTCCAGGCCCGTTATGGACTGGTCATGCAGTATCTTTTCAATTTTTTTATCGGAAGATTTCTCTCCCCTTGGCAGTATTGTAATTTTTACGATATCCTGCCGAGAGTAGGAAAGCATATAATTTTCTCCATAAAGGATTTTTTCTATTGCCTCCTCAAAAGGTCTTTCGTTAAAGCCCGTTGTTACCGGCCTGCTTATTTCCTCTCCCTGCCACACAACCTTTATCCCTGTTACATTACTGATCTCTTTCATGACCTCGTTTAAGAGTGCAGAAGGCGCATTTACGGATAGTTTTCCGTCGCGGTATAGAACGGCCGGGGACTTGACGGCAGTTCTGTTCTGAGAATCTGGCGCTGCTTTCTGATCACTGAATGCCGGGGAGCTTATCAATAAGATGCCGGCAACGATTAAGAACCAGGGAAGCACCGCCAAACCTGCCGAAAATCTCAGTCTATGTGTGATCATTAATATTTTCATTTTTGGCCTCCTTTTTAATATCAGGGAGGGCGGCCCGAAAGCCGCGCCCTCAGGTGACAATTTCTGGTTTGCCTCATGGCAATCCACTACCACATTGAAAGATATCCACCGTAGAATTCACGTATGATAATTCTTGAGATCAGTCTGGTGTATTGCAGATTATCAAACATGCCATACACAGGATGTACTCCGGGGTTGTTATACGATGAAAATACTACAAATGAAATATCGTTTGCCGGTCTTGTGATAGTTAACGTTTCCCATGTTCCTCCGTATACTGATGCCCGATATTCCGCAGTGCCAAGCCATTGCCCGTTTGAATTAAATGCCTGCAGAAATGGCCTGTTCGTTGTAGATCCAAGATATTCAAATGGAAGTATAGCCCTTGCATCAATGCTGACAGAGTTGACAGGCGTCGCAAAACTTGCCTTAAAATAGCCCCACCGCGTATCAATTGCGCGATGGCTGTATGTCGCAGTACCCAGCGCTATCACATTTGGGAATGATCGCGGCAAGGAAGTAGAGACAGCGTAGGCGTGTCCGGTACAAAGATTCCACGCGGCAACTGTGCCGTTAAAACATCCGAGCGTCACACCAGAATATCGATTGTCAATCATCGTCCCGGTGGGCGCGTCGTCAAAATTTATGGTTGCAGCCATTGCACTGCCTGCACCAAGCATCACTGCCATTGCCAGTATCAATACTATGAACATATTTCTGTTATTTTTTTTTCATGACATTCTCCTTTTTTTCATCATACTCATCAGGGGTCTCCTGATTCTTACATCGCTCTTCCTGCCGGCCCTAATGGGTAGCCAGGAATGAGTTTACTATCAGTTCTGACATTGATCTCCTCCCTTCATTTTTTTATTGATTTTGAAATTCTTGACCTAATAGACGAGGGAGGTTGGGAAATCTTGCAGTCGATTTTTTGCCGCGGATCCGCACGGATGGGCACGGTTGAGAAAGGAAGGTGTGAATCCATTCAAAAAAAGGGGCAGAGTTATAAGAGCTCTGCCCCTCTGATTGTTTTTCTTCCGCTTCTTTTGCTATACGGATTGAACCGCTGATCTTTTATTTCTTATGTTCATTATGGAATGCAACTATTTACCTCTGCTGATATATCAACAGATAATTCATTATTTAATGTATTCCCCTCGATAAGGGTCTGATTTGTTGGTAATACCCAAATACGTAAAGCCGGATTTGGAGAGAAGACTGTATCGATAACAAATGAGTGATTGAAATATATGGTTTCACCGGATCGAGGGAAATATGGGTTTGAAAACCATCCTGAGAAGTGTTGACCTTGATCATAAGTATAATCTGGGAATATGTATGCCAAAGATCGCACATAGCTGGTGATAGAACCGAGATCCTTATTTCCCCCAATATTTTTCACAGCCACGACAGCTTTTAAGTACAGCTTGCCGCTGCTACAGGTCGATGTTTTCTGAAGGGTAGTTATCGTTAAATCGGGGTGGGGTATTATTTAATTTCCAACAATACCACCATAAACTACTTCCATATGCCGCGGAACTGCAAATGCTTTTAGTACTATATACATTAGTAATAGGGTTCGCTGCTATGGCACTCTGTGCAGATGTAAGTGCATGAGAAAGAGATGAAAGAGTTAATGGACTTGTCAAATTTTTAGTTGAAATTATCTGAGTGGCTTCTTTCAACTTTCTCATTTTCTCCTTTCAGATAATTTTAACTGCTCTTCCGAAAAAACGGCCTCACCAAATGCGCCGGGATCGATTATCTTGAGCAGACCC
>JACQXH010000091.1 GCA_016208845.1 Nitrospirota bacterium
GATCGAATCCGTGCTGTGCCGGACGAATAGAGCTTTTTCAGTCATCTTTGCCTGCTGTAATATGCGGTTTAATGCATTTTCCGGGATAATATTCCCCAATGTTCTTGGGTTGCCGAAACAGACATCCCTTATGTATACTTAACCGAAGTCCTGATCTCTGTCTTTAATCTCAATTTCCGGGGGAACAAATGCCTCTTTTTGGCGAACTCTTTGTCAGTGAAATATTAGGGAAATCCGTGCTCGATCCCATGGGGGATGACCTCGGCAGGGTCAAGGATTTTATTGTGGTCAAGGGTGACCCGCTGCCCCGGATATCAGCAATTGTTCTTGAGAAGAAAAAGGACTTCTTCAAGCTTGAATGGGACAATATAGGCATCTTCAACAAAAGGATCATATCCGCAAATGTATATTCATCAAATATTGTTCCCTATGAATTTTCAGAGGATGAACTCTTAATTGTCCGGGATGTCCTTGACAAGCAGATAGTTGATGCTAACGGCGCAAAAGTCGTCAGGGTCAATGATGTGAAATTTGGAGGGATCAACAGCTATGCATATCTGACCGATATTGACGTAGGTGTAAGAGGAATATTGAGACGCCTTGGGATGGAGAAGCGAGGCGAAAACATCTATGGGATATTTGGAAGGAACATCCCTCATAACCTTATACGCTGGAACTATCTCCAGCCGCTTGAACCGAAGCTTACAACAATAACTCTTACCGTTCCACGCCAGATGCTTTCAGCCCTTCATCCTGCGGATATAGCGGATATTATCAGCAGGGTTTCGCATGAAGAGGGCAGCACGCTCTTCGAAGGCCTTGATCCGAATGTGGCAGCAGAAGCCCTTCATGAGCTTGAGCCTGATGCTAAAAAGGCGATCATACAGAGCCTTGATAAGGAGCTTGCATCAGACATTGTTGAGAGGATGGCCCCTGATGAAGCGGCAGATCTCATAGGAGACCTCCCTCCTGAAAAGGCAAAGGAATTACTGGAATCTATTGAAAAAGAAGAGGCTGAGGACATCCAGGAGCTGCTTGTCCATGAAGAAGACACTGCGGGCGGACTTATGACGAACGAGTTTATAGCATATTCTTCGGAATTGCTATTGTCGGACGTTATAGAAAAATTCAAGATGGACGCTCACAGCGTGGAGAATGTTTATTATATTTATGTTATTGACGAGAATAAAAAACTTATAGGAGCAATATCATTAAAAGACCTGCTCCTTTCTTCCCCGAGCGTTTATTTATCTGAGATAATGGAAACAAAGCTCAAGACCGTTACTGCAGACACAGACCAGCAGAGCGTGGCCGAACTGACATCTAAATATAACCTGCTCGCTGTCCCGGTCATTGACGATGAAGGAGTTCTCCTCGGAGTAGTTACCATAGATGACATTGTGGATTTTCTCCTCCCGCCTCTTTCAAAAAAGAGGAGGAGGAAGGTATGACCCGCTGGAAAAAAGTGCTTTTATTCATGTCAGTGATAGGCCCGGGGATCATTACGGCAAATATCGATAATGATGCGGGCGGCATTACTACGTATTCTGTCGCAGGCGCACGCTTTGGGTATGCACTGCTCTGGACCTTAATTCCCACGACAGTGGCCCTTATCGTTATTCAGGAAATGGTGGCAAGGATGGGAGTTGTTACAGGCAAAGGGCTGTCAGACCTGATCAGGGAGAATTATGGGGTCAAGGTAACATTTTTCATGATGGTAGTACTGCTTATCGCGAATTTCGGCACTACTGTTGCCGAATTTGCCGGTTGGGCGGCAAGCATGGAGATATTCGGAGTCAGCAAGTACATTATAGTGCCATCCGGCGCTGTTCTTGTATGGGCGCTTGTCATCAAAGGCAGTTACAGAATGATCGAAAGATTTTTATTGGGAGCATGCATGCTGTATTTGGGTTATATATTTTCTGGTTTTATGGCAGGGCCTGACTGGGGGCAAATCGTAAAAAGCACCTTTGTCCCGACTTTCAAATGGGATTCTGAATTTATTATGCTGACCATTGCGATAGTCGGAACAACAATTACGCCATGGATGCAGTTTTATTTGCAGTCCTCCATTGCCGAAAAGGCTGTGGGAAGCGAGGACTATACAATGTCGAGGCTTGATGTCGTGATAGGGTGTCTCATGACCGACATCATCGCATTTTTTATTATTATCACATGCGCAACGACGCTGTTCCTGGGCGGTATAAGAATAAACGAAGCGCAGGAGGCGGCGCTGGCCCTTGAACCATTGGCCGGGAGGTATGCATCTGCATTATTTGCCTTGAGCCTCGCAAACGCATCTATACTCGGAGCTATTGTCGTTCCTCTTGCAACTGCTTATTTTATATGTGAGGCTATGGGATGGGAGGCAGGGGTGAACAAGAGTTTTAAAGATGCTCCGCAGTTTATGTGGATATATACGGCCCTCATTAGCGTTTCGGCCCTTCTGGTGCTCATACCGAAGGTGCCGCTCATACTTTTGATGGTTTTATCGTCTTTATTAAACGGCATCCTGCTCCCTTTTGTTCTGGTCTTCGCATTGTCACTAGTGAATAATAAAAGGATCATGGGGAAATATACAAACCCAAAAAGTTATAATTATATATCCTGGGCGACAGTGGTCATACTGGTGTGTCTTACCGCGGGCCTGCTGTATATGAGCGTAGCGACCCATTTAAAGAATTAGGGGGAGATTTTTTTGTGGTAAAAACAATAGAAATGGTCGATGGAAAGGTCCGAATGCTGGACCAGAGCAGGCTCCCGCTTGAGGTCAAATATATTGACTGTACAGATTACAAGATGGTAGCAGAGGGGATAAAAAAACTCTGTATAAGAGGGGCGCCCGCAATAGGGATAGCAGCGGCAATGGGCGTGGCCATCGGCGCCAGGCAAATAAAAGCAATGGATTTTGATGAGTTTTATGCCGGGCTTGGGCCTGTTTTTTCTACTATACTATCAACCAGGCCCACTGCCGTAAATATAGAATGGGCGATAAACAGGCTTAAGCAGTTACTGGTATCAAATAAAGAATCGGGCATTGAAAAACTCAAAGACCTCTTAATGGATGAGGCTAATGATATCCTTGCAGAGGATATAGAGGTGAACAAGGCGATCGGCAGATTCGGAGCTCATATCATTAAAGACGGCGATACAATTATCACGCACTGCAATGCAGGATCTCTTGCAACAGGCGGATACGGAACTGCAACTGCTCCTATGCGGACAGCAAAAGAGCAGGGTAAAAAGATCCAGGTCATTGCCGATGAGACGAGGCCTGTGCTTCAGGGCTGCCGTTTAACTGCGTGGGAATTAATGCAGGACGGGATTGACGTAACCCTTATTACTGACAATGCTGCCGGCGCTCTTATGAAAAAAGGGGAGATCGATCTTGCGATCGTGGGAACTGACAGGACAGCGGCGAATGGAGATGTGGCAAACAAGATAGGCACCTATTCGCTTGCCATTCTATGCAAGGAACACGACATTCCGTTCTATGTCGCGGCTCCAACAAGCAGTATAGATTTTTCTATCGCCTCAGGGGATCATATCCCGATAGAAGAACGTGCCCCTGAAGAGGTTACATGCATATGGGGGCACAGGATAGCGCCTGAAGGGGTTAAGGTCAGAAATTTGGCATTTGATGTGACTCCCGCAAAATATGTAACAGGCATTATCACAGAGAAAGGTGTTTTTAAACCTAAGGAGCTGTATAAACTGAAGGCAATGATGTGATCATTTAGTTACGGGTGGTTTTGCGATTCCCTCTTTGTCACCGCAGGCGACCCGCCGGGGCGGGAAAAAGAAGGGTCAGGGGAGATATTAGCACACGTAACTGGATCTTTGCGAAATGATTTGATTATTTATTAAGAATGCTTGGGAAAGGCATATAATATGGCCAAGGGCATGGCTCAAATGACAATAGAGGAAGTATGGGACCGGTATAAAGAAGATTTTATATTGGTGGAAGAAAGAATCAACGAGACGTTTAAGACCGTAGCTCCTGCTATCTCAACTGTTGGTAAACATCTTTTAATGGGCGGGGGAAAACGTATCCGTCCGTTCCTTGCCATATTATGCTCTAAAATATTCGGCTATAGCGGCGACAAGATAAGCACTCTGGCATGCAGCGTCGAATCTATACACACCGCTTCCCTGCTGCATGATGACATAGTTGACGGAGCTGATATCAGGCGGGGACGTCCCTCTGCTCACTCCTTGTGGGGCAACCAGGTTGTCGTCCTTGTAGGAGATTTTCTATATTCAAATGCCCTGAGGCTTGCCAATTCACTCAAGAGTCAAAAGATCATGGACGCGCTTACTGCTGCCACGACAGGCATGAGCGAAGGTGAATTGATTCAGCTTAGCAAAAAAGGCGATCCGGATATTTCAGAAGAGGACTATATGAAAATAGTAAAGGGGAAGACGGCGATACTCATGTCTGCGGCATGCAGGAGCGGCGCAGTAATAGGCAACGCAACCCAGAAGCAGGAGGACGCCATGACTGCATTTGGACTGAAATTGGGTTATTCCTTTCAGATATCTGATGATATCCTGGACTATATGGCAGAGGAAAAGACACTCGGTAAAGGGCTCGGGAAAGACCTTGAGGAAGGCAAGATGACGCTGCCTCTTATTTATTTGCTCAGAGACGCCTCCCATAGCGAGGTAAATAAGGTAAAATCAATCATCAAAAGCGAAAACTTTTCAAGGCCTGGTC
Organism: Nitrospirota bacterium; assembly: GCA_016208845.1. GTDB lineage: Bacteria > Nitrospirota > Thermodesulfovibrionia > UBA6902 > BMS3Bbin08 > JACQXH01. The sequence continues at coordinate 4,718 of JACQXH010000091.1, forward strand.
TTGATTATATCATTGATTTGTTAAATAAATATGAATCCATAAAAAAATCCTATGAAACGGCAAACACTATCATTTTTGAGGCAAAAAAAGAGCTTGATATATTTGAAGACTCCATGGAAAAATCCGCCCTTTTAACTATTTCGGATTATGTATTGGGGAGGGATAAATAAACTCAAAAATCAAATATCAAAAATCAAAATTATGGAAGAATAAGTCCTTAATTTTACATTTTGCATTTTGAGTTTTAATTTGATTTTATGCATGTCCTTGTGAAACTTGCAAAAGAAGCGGTTGAGATATTCGTGAAGGAAGGCGTAATTATCCCTGCGCCTTCTGAGCTTACCCCTGAGATGAGCGAGAAAGCAGGGGTTTTTGTAAGCATCAAAAAAAAAGGCGAGCTCAGAGGATGCATAGGCACCTATTCGCCATCAACCCATAATGTTGCCTGTGAAATCATTCAGAACTCTATCAGCGCAGCGGCTCACGATCCCAGGTTTGCCCCTGTTGGAACTTCAGAGCTTAAAGATCTTGAGTATTCTGTGGACGTTCTCTCAGCTCCTGAGAGGGTCTCAGGCCCGGCAGATCTTGATCCGAAAAGATATGGTGTAATAGTGAAGAAAGGAGACCGCAGGGGGCTCCTCCTGCCGGACCTGGAAGGCGTAAATACAGTTAAGGAACAAATAGAGATCGCAGCTCACAAAGCGGGCATATACGGGGATGATGTTGAACTGTACCGCTTTGAGGTCAGGAGGTGCCGGCAGTTTGACAGATAAATCCCGGCTTGAATTAGATGTGGAAAAGAAAGAACAGCTTAAGGGGCCGTTCAGCGCCTTTGTTCTTTTGATCATATTCAGTGCGATTGCTTTTGGCCTGGCCGGAATTTATGTGATGAAACTCAGGCATGAAATTTCAGCTAAAGATATGACAATAAATTCATTAAAAAGCGAACATGATAATGAAAAGGCCGCTCTGTTGATCAGGGTGAAAAGGCTGGAAAAGGAAAACGAAGACCTGAGATCTGGCCTTATATCACTTCAGATCAACCCCGGTGCTGCCCCTTCGTTAAGCCGGGAAGAGGTTAAATAATCCATGAAGAACGAGATACCCAATTCCGGCAGCCTTAAGCATTATAATATCCATCAAATACTGGCGTACCTTAACAAACTTCAGAAGACAGGCATTCTTACCATTGAAGATAAAAAAATCAAGAAGACCATCTATATTGAAAACGGGTTTGTGATATTTGCCTCTTCCAATCAGGTTGAAGACCGTCTTGGCATGCAGCTGATAAGGGCCGGTAAAATAACGCCTGAACAGCGCGATAAGTCATTGAACCTTTCGAAGGAATCAAACAAACGGCATGGAATTACGCTTGTGGAGCTCGGTTATCTTACCCCCAAAGATCTTTTCAATGAGCTCAGGCAACAGATTAAAATGATAATCCTGAATCTTTTTTTCATAGATGACGGGATGTTCCATTTTAAAGAGAAACATGTTTTTTCAGAGGTTGTGAAAATAAAAATAAATATCGACCATATTATCCGTGAAGGATTAATGAAAAAAGAAATGAAAAGAAGGAGTCAATGAGCTTTCCGAGAAACTCGGCGATTTGACCTATTATGATGTCTTTAAGGCCGGCATCAAATCCCCTATTTCCCAAATTAAAAAGGAATATTTAAAGATTGTCAGGGAATTCCATCCTGACAGGTACGACGATACAAATGACAATGACCTGAAATACAAAGTGACGTCGCTTTTCGCATTCATTAATAAGGCATTTCACACCCTCAGTGATGAGAAGCTGCGTGCAGAATATGATGCCACACTGCTGAGAAAGGTCACAGCCAGGAAACCCACTGAAGAAAAAAAGAAGGAAGAAAAGCTGAAGGAAGATGAAATCTTCAAAAGGGGGTTTGCAGAATTCAAAAGAGGGAACCTTATCAATGCCATGGACCTCTTAAGAGCCGCAACACAGATAAACCCTCAAAACGCCTCGTACTGGGCAAGTCTGTCAATAGTGCTGAACAAACTGCCCAGGCGCAGCAAAGAGGCTGAGGAAACAATCCTCAGGGCTATAGACCTGGAGCCTCATAATGCTGAATATTATGTGCATTTAGGGAACATATATGTCGGACACGGACTGAATAAAAGGGCTGAAGAGCAATTTGAGAAGGCGCTGAAATGGGATCCTACACACAAAAAAGCACTGAAAGAACTCGAGAAGTTAAAGGAGAAAAAGTAATAAGAATATTAAAAATTAAAAGTCAAAAATTAAAATTGTGGAATGAAATATTTTAAAAACAAGAATTCTTAATTTTGCATTTTGATTTTTAATTTTTGATCTTTTTTCTGTTCCATTCTCCGCTTTTGCCTCCGCGTTTTTCAGTCAGTAAAATATCGGAAATTACCATTTCCCTGTCAACGGCCTTGCACATGTCATAGATCGTGAGCGCAGCCACCGATACGGCCGTGAGCGCCTCCATCTCAACGCCGGTCGGCCCTGCATTTTTGACCCTCACCTCAAGATCGATCTTATTATTATTCCTGTTAATGCTTATATTGATATCTATGGCAGTAAGATTTAACTGATGGCAGAGAGGAATAAGTTCCCAGGTCTTTTTTGCCGCACTAATACCCGCTATTCTCGCAGTTTCAATCACATTTCCTTTAGGGATCCTGTTGTCAGCAATAAGGCGGAGGGTTTCTTTTTTCATTTGCACAGCGCCTGTGGCAACGGCCTCCCGGATAGTTGCCGGTTTGCTGCTCACATCAACCATTTTTACACGGCCTGTCCTGTCAATATGGGTAAGTTTTGTCATGTTATTTCCTCTAATATTTTTACTGCATCCTGAATATACTTCGGGCCTTTATCCTTTGCGATCCTGGTGGCTCCAGGAGATTTTATATCACAACCGAGGAGCTCCCTGCAAACAATGGAATTATTATGCGCCTTGAATTTATCCATAAAATTTTCCACGAGATCATAAGTTCTATCCTTTGCTTTCTTATCGTCCGGCCTGCTCATCCCGTATTTGAGGCCGATGATCATAAATGCCCCTGCCACCGCCCCGCAGGTTTCGCCTCTCCGGCCCATTCCACCGCCAATAGGACTCCCGATCTTCAGGGCCGTCTCCTGCTCCAGATTAAACTCAGCACTGTATACAGCAAGAAGCGCCTGTGCGCAGTTAAAACCCTGTTTGAAAAATGATACGGCTATTTCGGATTTTGTCATGATTGCTTCATTCCAGTTTTTTTAATTCTAACATTATTCTTTTTTTGATGCCAGATAAGGTATATTTGTAAACCTCTTGTGCTAATATAGTCTACAATGAAACGGGTAGTGATCACAGGCATCGGCGCTGTTACGCCGCTGGGCAACGATATGGAGACCACATGGAAAAATCTGACGGCGGGGCTTCCAGGAATAAGTCGCATAACTAAATTTGATTCTTCATCGCTGTCGAGCAGAATTGCCGGAGAATTAAAAAACTTTGTTCCGGAAAATTATATGCCCCGGAAGGATATTTTAAGGCTTGATCCATTTGTGCATTACGCATTTGCAGCGGCGATAATGGCTGCGGAGGATGCAGGCATAATGCAGAAGGGGGAAAGGGGCAGGGGGCAAGGGGCAAGAGGCATGGGGTATGGGGCAAGAGGCAGGCCACCCGTCACTCGAGACCTCAGGGATCGTCATCGGTTCAAGCAGGGGCGGAATTATGAGTATGGAAAAGGCTATGGAACAATATCTTCTGAATGGCAGATCATTCTCAGCCTATCTCATGTCTTCAAGCACGATCAACATGGCGTCATCATATATTTCCATTAGACTTGGAATAAAAGGGCCTTCGCTCGGCATATCAACTGCCTGTGCGTCGGGGACAAATGCAATAGGTGAAGCTACGCGAATGATCCGCCATGGTGAAATAGATATCGCCTTTGCAGGCGGTGCAGAAGCGCCTGTTTGTAAATTAGCTGTCGGAGGGTATGGGGCCTCAGGGGCTCTTTCACGAAGAAATGATGAGCCAGAAAAAGCGAGCAGGCCTTTTGATAAAGACAGGGACGGTTTTGTAATATCCGAAGGCGCCGGTATAGTTATTCTTGAAGAACTTCAGCATGCCCTGAAGAGGAATGCGCACATCTATGCCGAGATTGCTGGTTATGGAACATCCTCTGATGCGTATCGCCAGACAAAACCAGACAGCAGCGGCGAAGCCCTGGCAATTGACAGAGCATTGAAAGATGCGCTCGTTTCCCCTGCTGAAGTTGATTATATAAATGCACATGCAACATCAACCGTTCTTGGATACGTAGCAGAAGCACAGGCAATAAAAAAAGTCTTCGGCAGCCGGAGCCGTAGAAACAGCGATAACCGCTTTGTCCATCAGCAGGGGGGTAATAATACCTGCGATTAATCTTGAACAACCGGATATCGATTATGAGCTGAATCAAGTGACTGCGCTTACTAATAAAGACATGGATATTGCGATATCCAATTCCTTTGGCTTTGGCGGGGCTAACGCCGTGCTCGTGCTAAAGAAATTAAAACATATTTGATTTTTCCTCCCTTTTTATGCTATAAAATTAAGTCCTTGCCCTTATCCTTTTTTAGAGATAAGGGCATAACTCAATATTGAGTAAGGCGTGCTATCTGGTCCGCCTATATTAATCCATAAGGAGACGATAAATGAATTTCTACGAGAACCTTATCATACTTGAGCCCACTCTTGATGAAAAAGCCGCAGATGAAGCAATCGAAAAGATAAAGGAAGTTATAGTTAAAAAGGGCGGAGAAGTCCTTAAAACAGATAAGTGGGGACGCAAAAGGCTTGCGTATGTATTAAAGAAGCGCAAAGAGGGAATATATGTGCTTCTGATTTTTAAGGCCCCTCCTCTTGCAATTGTGGAGCTTGAAAGATATTACAAAGTATTTGATCCTGTCATTAAATTCATCTTTGTAAAACTCAAAAGCAAACAGGTGAGCGCCATGTTGCCCGCGCTGCCCCCGGCTTCTGCTCAAGACAGCGGCAAGATGGCCCCGGCAGCACCGGCAGGGGGAGTTAAAGATGTTCAATAAGGTCATCCTCATTGGGAATCTTACGAAAGATCCTGAGGTCAGGTATACCCCGCAGGGAACTTCTGTCTGCAGCTTTGGAATTGCCGTTAATCGCAGGTACAAGCAGGGTGATGAACAGAAAGAAGAGGTCACTTTTATAAATGTCGTGGTTTTCGGCAAACAGGCTGATACATGCGGTCAATATTTAAACAAAGGCAGCTCTGTGCTTGTCGAGGGAAGGCTGCAGGAAAGACGATGGGAGACGGAAGACGGGCAGAAAAGGAGCCGGCATGAGGTCGTTGCACAATCAGTGCGGTTTCTGCCCAAGAGGTCCGGGGCAACTCCGTCTGGCGGGGCTGACGAATCCGTTCCTCCAGACGAGACAACGGACTTAGAACCGTTTTAGAAATACTGAAGATTCAAGATACATGATATAGGATAGAAAAGTCTGTATCGTGCACCGTGAATCTTGCACCATGCATCCGTAATATAGAAAGGAGTTTGAAATTGCACTATCAGAGAAGATTTCAGGTAAAACGATTCTGTAAATTTTGTGCGGATAAGTCAGTGAGCATAGATTATAAGGACATAAAAATGCTCCGGGGCTATCTTACTGAAAAAGGCAAGATGATCGCCGGCAGAATGAACGGCAATTGTGCAAGGCATCAGAGGGCCTTGACCACTGCCATAAAAAGGGCCAGGAATATAGCCCTTCTGCCGTTCGTGGAGAAATAATGAGGGTTGACAAGGGGTGGACGGCTCCTCTTGCTGAGGAAATAATTAATGCACTCCTGAAGAAAAAACTTATTGAGCTTAAGGGCGCAAAGGGAAAAGTTGCCGATGTGCTTAATGAAATAATACTCGATGAGTTCAATGTGGAAGACCGGCTTAATAAAGAGGTAAGGGAACTGCTGAAGAAATATGATACTGAGATAGAAAAGGGGCGCATCGACTATCAAAAACTTTTTGAGCTGACTAAAAGAAAACTTGTCAGGGAGCGTAATATAATACTGTGAGGCTCTCTGAAGAGAAAGTCAGCCATTTAGCTCATGTTATATTGAGCGGGCTTCTGGCCAGGGACCAGATTACCCCCTTAGCTGAAGAAGGCGACATAAGGCGTGAGATCAAAAGGGTAATTGCCAATGAAGTAAAAATTGCGCAGGACATAGATTCCATAGTCAAGATAAAACTGCACTCCTATTCTAAAAAAATACCTGAAGGAAGCCCTGAGTGGGAGGTCCTCTATCAAAAGATTTTCCGTGAAGAAGCAGCTAAAAAGGGAAGGACTTAAAAAAGCCGCTTTTCCCTCTATACTGGCGCTTGCCTACATACTGTTTATTTTCCCTCCGGATTTTATCAAGACTGAGTTTGCGTTAATCATTGGTTTTTCAATCTTATTCATGATTACGGGCACCGGGCTGTACCGTTATGTGCGTTACATAAAGACCGGTTTCCCCTTCTCAGGATGGAAGAGCCTGGAATTCCTTCTTCCCTTTCTGCTGTTCTTCGAAGGTTTGATCCAATTATCAGGCAGGCCATTATTGCATCTTGTCTATATTCCGTTCATCGTTATTATTTCAAGCAATTTCCCTCTTGCAATTGTTATAAGCTGTATAACAGCCATTTTCCTGCTCAGTATCCCCGGGCAATGGTGGGTCAAAGGATATCTGACCGGCGAGGGGGGCAGTTACTTGTCCATATTGATCACCGGCATCAGCTCATATTTCATTTTTTCCAAAAAAACAAAATTGACTGAAAAAGCCGTGCAGGACCTCAGGGACCTCAAGAGCAAGGCCTTAGATCTTGATACATCTGCAGAGGCCTCTCTCTTCGATGAGGACCGGTTCTCTCATTTAGTCAAATCCGTTCTTGATACAGAGAGGGAATTGAGAAAAATACTGGACTTTATGAAGAAGATAATGCAAACCGATTCAATCACATTATTTTTCCTTGAAGACAATAAACTTTCCGCAAAGGCATCTACAGAGGACCTTCCAAAACCAGAATATCATAAAGAGAGTTATCTGAAGAGCGTAATAAGCTGGAGGAAGCCGCTAATTCAGTCACAGATCAGGGATGGACTCTTTGATTTCGGTTTCAAGACACCAAAAAGGACCATACATTCCTCTCTCTGCGTCCCTGTGTTTGATGGTGATATACCTCTTGGAGTTGTGGAGATTGTCAATAGCAGGGCCCATGCCTTCGGCGAACGCGAAGAGGACATTGCATTCACCTTTACGTCCCAAATTGTCGATATATTGAGAAAGGCACGGATTTATATGGAGGTAACGCGTTTTGCCAAAGGATTCAAGTCGCTTCACGATGCAGGCAGGATGTTCAGCACCTCGCTGAAACTTGAAGATATTGCCGTCAGGCTTGTTGAGCTGATCTTTGGCATGGTAGGTTCCTCAGCAGTCGGCTTTTTTATCCCTGACAAGGGAAAGCTTAGAATAATTGCAAAAAAAGGGTTTCAGCCTGAGGAAGAGAGTTTTTATCCCAAGGGCACATTTTTTGATCATATCTTGAAAAGTAAACAACTCCTTCATATTTCACGAATGAATAAAGAACAGGCAATAAATCCATTCAGGATGCCGGACGCCAGGACGTTTTATGGAATTCCGATAATCTCCTCTGAACAGGCGATGCTGGGCATACTCGCTATCAGTTCAAAAGAACCTGATGCCATAAGCTCATTCGACAGTCATTTTCTGAGCATTTTAGCAGACCAGGCGTCTTTGGCAATAACGAACGCGACCCTGCACAAAGAGGTTGAAAAGCTCGCCATGACCGACGGCCTCACAGGGCTTTACAATCACAAGCAATTTCAGCAAAGACTGGGTGAAGAGTTTCAGAGAGCAGAGAGAATGCCTCAGCCTATTACCTTAATGCTTATAGACCTGGACCATTTTAAAAAGATAAATGACACGCATGGTCATCAGGCCGGCGATGCGGTGCTTGTCGGCGTATCTGCAATGCTTAAGAAGACCCTCAGGGGCATAGACATCATAGCAAGATACGGGGGAGAAGAATTTGCCGCTGTATTGCTCAATGCAGAAAGCGGGGGCGCCAAAAAGATAGCTGAGCGGCTCAGGACCAAGGTTATGAACACGCCTTTTTTTGAGGAGGAGAAGAAATTGCATCTGACCCTGAGCGTGGGGATATCCACCTATCCACATGACGCATCAACAAAAGAGGAACTTATAAACAGGGCAGACCAGTCGCTTTATTACGCAAAAAATCATGGCAGGAATCAGGTCTGCGTGTGGAAAGATGTCGAGGGTAGGGTTTAGCTATGCCATATTGCAGTGAAAAGCCTTTTCATTCATTCTCGTCCCGAAGCATCGGGACTCCGAGGTATTTGATCGGTGACTTTTCACTTCAATGCGAAAGAGGATCCAAGCTTTAACCAATATTCTGCGCCATGACTGTCACTCCCGCTTGCCTGTGCCCGATGTTTGGGTATCGGGAGTCTCGGAACGAGTCGTATCGACTTTCCGCAATATAGATTCCGGACAAGCCGGAATGACAAGCATAGGATATTAGATTTACAGTATTTAATAATTCGGGGAGAATACACTGGATATTAGAACATTGAAAAAGCAGGTCACTGCGCTGGATAAAAAATATCTCTGGCATCCTTTTACCCAGATGAAGGAGTGGGTGGAAAAAGACCCGGTAATTGTTACAGAGGGGCGCGGTTCTTTTGTTAAGGACATCTCAGGCCGGTGGTATCTTGACGGAATATCATCCCTGTGGGTCTCAGTTCACGGTCATAGGAAAAAAGAGATAGACACTGCTATCAAGGATCAGATCGACAAGGTCAGCCACTCTACACTTCTGGGCCTCTCGCATCCGCCTTCGGCAATTTTGGCTGAGAAACTTGTACACATAGTGCAGGGGTCAGGGGATAAACAGAAAAACTCAGCGCTTAAAACTCAAAACTCAAAGTTAAGGAGGGTTTTTTATTCTGATGACGGTTCAACTGCGGTAGAAATAGCCCTTAAGATAGCGTTTCAGTACTGGCAGCATATTGGCATAAAAAGCAAAAGAACGTTTCTCTCGCTGACAAACGCGTATCACGGCGACACTATAGGCGCGGTCAGCGTTGGAGGTATTGATCTTTTTCATGATCTGTTTTCCCCCTTGCTCTTCAAGGCCTATAAGGCTCCATCTCCTTATTGTTACAGATGCGAACTTGGTAAGACATATCCTGCCTGCAAACTGCTCTGTCTTGATAAGATAGAAGATATAATGCATAAGCATCATAGGGAGATCGCGGGCATGATAATCGAGCCGCTTGTGCAGGGAGCAGGGGGGATGATCGTATCTCCGCCTGGATATTTAAAGGGAGTCAGGAGGCTGTGCAGTAAATATAATATCCTTATGATAGCAGATGAGGTTGCAACAGGTTTTGGAAGGACCGGCAGGATGTTTGCCTTTGAACATGAAAAGGCATTCCCTGATATCCTCTGTCTTGCAAAAGGCATTACAGGCGGTTATCTTCCCCTTGCCGCAACCATTGCAACGGAAAAAATTTACAGTGCATTTTTAGGTGCATATAAAGATCTGAAGACCTTTTTCCATGGCCATACTTATACAGGCAACCAGCTGGCATGCGCTGCTGCCATTGCGAATCTTGAGGTATTCAAAAAAGAACGAACACTGAAGAAATTGCAGAAGAAAATCGAGGCGCTAAGCAAAGGCTTGTCTGAGATGGCAGGCTTTCCCAATGTCGGTGATATAAGGCAAAAGGGATTTATGGTTGGCATTGAGCTGGTAAAAAACAAAAAGACAAAAGAACCTTATCTATTGGAAGAGACGATAGGCTGGAAGGTCTGCGGCCGGGCAAGAGAAAAGGGGCTTATGCTAAGGCCGCTTGGGAATGTTATCGTCCTGATGCCGCCGTTGAGTATCTCATATGATGAATTAAAAACCCTTATTAAAATAACGTCAGAATCAATAAGAGAGGTCATAGAATAAAAAAGCCCGGCCTCAAGGCCGGGCTTTTTGCTGATATATTCTTAAAGCTTTATGCCTTATTTCTTTCTCTTCCTCAAATAATTCCTTCCGGCAAATACTGCCCCGCCTGTGGCAAAGAGGATGGTGCTGACCGGTTCAGGAACGACCGGGAGACTTGCATCACGCACCGCCATCCAGGGCAATGAAGTCGTTGTCTTGGCCCTACCAACTTCCCTGCCCGCAGTTGTCGATGTCCAGAACTCCTCATATTTGACCGGCGGGCTGGTTGGATCGCCTATAAACCCCTGATCCATGAGATATTGCCAGTGTCCATTATACAGGGGTTCTTTATCAGTGTTCTGAGTGAGGATCCACGATTTATTGAAATTTATCAGACTGTTTAATTCATTGAAGTTAGCCAGACGCCAGCCAGTATAACCAAGATAATTTGTGGCATTATAATTAGCAATGGCATCAAGGGCGCCGGTCCATGTCAACTTGTTGCCGGTGTTCATATCCGCGCTCCACATTAACCCTGTCAGATTATCAAGCATTGTTTTGTCTGCTATAGTGGAGCCTGTTACTGTGAAGCGGCCGTCAGGGCTGTTGCCGTTTGTAGGCCATGAGACCCCCATCTTCAGTTGCCCGTCCTGTCCGGCCGGGCTTCCGTTATTACTGCAAGGGTCATAAAGCGTCCAACTGCTACCTGAACCGCTTACGCAGGCATCATCGCCAGTTTTAGGTGTGTTTGCTGGATAAGCAGGGTCAGGACTGCTTGTCTGCCCCCCGCGCACAGGCAATATATAATAAAGAGACCCTGCGTAATCCCTGGAATCGAAATTTCTGCCGATTCCGTCCAGTCTGACAAACCAGGTGTCTTCTGTCGACCCATAAACTGATAAATAAGCAGTTGATGACCAATAAGTGCCCTGTATGTCCTGAAAGCCCTGATTGTTTAACCATGTCGCACTATTGGTAACCCCATAATTTCTTAAGGTTTCCAATTCCTTGACATTAGGCATGCGCCAGTCGGTATAACCCAGATAGCCCAGGGAATTTAAGTTATTGACATAGGTTAATGCATCTTTCCACGTCATGGCTCCACCCAAATTCCCGGTCTGTGACCATTGAAGCCCCGTGAGATTATCCATGACCATGCTGCCGCTTGTCGCAAACCTGTTAACAGGCCAGTCTACACCAGCCTGTACTGCTCCGTCATCACCTGCATAATAGCTTATGGTCTGCCCGGTCTTCGGCAGGCTGATAACCCCTCCGGCATGAGCTATTACCGGAGAAATAACAAGAGATACAGCGAGAATCATTAAACAAATAAATCTTGATGCCTTCATCTTTCCCCCCTATTTTAATTAATTAAAATTTCTTACTACCTTATTATTGTATTAACAGCAAGGGAAGAATTCCCTTGCTGTCTAGTTAGGTCTCTAGTAATAAGAATATCAAAAAATTAAATAAATGTCAATTAACTTAACGATATTAATAGATATGACACATGTATCTGATTTCGTAATATCTGTCCAGGCAATAGCATTAATTATTAATGAGAATGAGAAAGCCTGTTTTTCTTGGGATAAGGTTATCAAATAGAATTATAATTGTCAAGAAAGAAATAATGCCGTTGTTAATAAGTGTATACTTATTGAACAGCAGAAGTCCATCTATGGCATTGCCTTACTCGAATCTGAATATTAAGTTATTATTGTCAGAATATAACAATTTGAACCTTTGATATACTGATGACCACTGAGGATCATTGCTCAGCTCTTTGAGCCTGTTTATCCTCCAGCTCTCAACTGTAAGAGGCTTGATCAACATATAATTAACTTTATTTGTCTCGAGCGCTTTTATCCACTCATTAAATTTAGCGCCTGCCTCAATATAAACTATCTTGTTTGAAAGACCTCTGTTCCACAGCGGTGCGAGCAATGTAGGATGATATGTATAAGCAATTGTTTCGCCTGACAGCAGATTATTCCCAACCCAGTCCCACAGCCCGTATTCCCCGCTCTGCGTCAGATCCACAGCACAGGGCCTCATCTTTACAAGCGTACGGTCCTTTGCCGGGAGGTTGGAGAATTCATAAATCTTTTCCGGCGTAATGCAGGGTGAGTTTGCGGTCAAAAAAGTATAAATCACTATGAGCAGGGCGATGGGCAGCAGTATTTTTCCTCTCTCCCTGAAGAAATCTGTCACCATGCCAAAGGATATACTCCCCAGTCCGGCTATAAA
>JACQXH010000088.1 GCA_016208845.1 Nitrospirota bacterium
GGCGAGCTTATAGAGGTAAGCCTTACGCTTTCGCCGATCCTTGACTCAACAGGCAAGGTCACAGGAGTAAGCGGCATTTCGCGGGATATATCAGAGAAAAAGAGGGTGGAAAAGGCCTTAATAAGGAAGAATCAGGAGTTGTCCCGGCTCTTCTTCATTAATAATGTCATCAGGAGCACTCTTGACCTGGAAAAACTGTTCAGGATGGTCCTGACCGTTGTCACGATGAGCGACGGCCTCGGGTTTAACAGGGCGATTCTCTTTCTGGTGGATGAAACTCAGAACGCCCTGAAAGGAGTTATGGCAGTAGGCCCGGCAAACCCTGAAGAAGCGGGGAAAATATGGCTCTCACTTGAAGGAAAGGGACTTGAAACCATCATAGAGGACATTGACCATGGCAACGTTGAAACGACCTCCTATCTTGATAAAATAAGTAAAAGCCTGGTCATAGACCTGGCAGAAGACTGCGTCCTCTGCCGCTGCGTAAAAGAGAAGAAGCCGTTGAACATTACAGCCGCAGGAGAAGAATTCCCGGTAAACCAGGATTTGATAACAAAGATAGGCACACAAGCCTTTGGAATAGCTCCGCTCATAACAAGAGATAAGGCCATAGGGATCATATTTGTCGATAATCTTTTCACCGGGAGAGAGATAAAGGATGACGACCTGCACTTCATGATGGGCTTTACAAGCCATATAGCATCAGCGATCGAAAATGCAAAATTCTTTGAAGAGGTTTCCCTTGCCAGGGCTAAACTAAATAACATCTTTGAATCAATAACAGACATGGTTTATTTTAATGATAAAGATTTCACTATACGGCACATAAACCAGGCAGTATCAAAAAAACTCGGCAAACCTGCAGAAGAGATAATAGGCAAGAAATGCTACCAGGTCTTCCATGGCAAAGACCATCCATGGGAAATGTGCCCGCATTCAAAAACAGTAGGCACAAACAGGTCCTTTGTAGAGGAGATCAATGACCCTCATCTCGGAGGGACATTTGTCATTTCAAGCTCGCCGATCTTTGATTCCGCCGGCACCCTGGTGGGCACGGTCCATATTTCACGCGATATTACAGAACTTCAGGCCCTGAGAGAGCGCCTTGTGTCCTCAGAGCGCATGGCTGCATTGGGCGAGATGGCGGCAAGGGTAGCGCATGAGATAAGAAATCCGCTCATCTCGGTCGGCGGATTTGCGAGGAGACTCGGGAAAAAGCTCGGGCCTGACAATGAAGCTTATGACTATGCAAATATCATTGTTGAAGAGGTCTCAAGGCTTGAAAGGATATTGAAAGAGATCCTGACTTTTGTAAAGGGATCAAAAATAACAAAAAATAAAACCGATCTAAATGAACTGGTCACAAATATCTCCAACCTCGTCATGCCCGAACTAATGGAAAGGAAAAATAACCTGATAGCGGACCTGTCAGATCCTCCTGTAGTGGCAACGATCGATGCGGACCGGATAAGGGAGGCGATATTAAATATTATAGCCAATGCCAATCAGGCGACTGATTCCGGATCAATAATCATAAGGACAAGACTCGAAGGGAAAGAGGCCCTCATTGAGATAGCGGATAATGGCTGTGGTATCAAACAGGCGGATCTGAAAAACATTTTTACGCCTTTCTTTACTACAAGGCCTCACGGCACAGGTCTTGGTCTCGCAATAACCAACAGGATAATTCAGGAGCACAAAGGGCGGGTAGATGTGGAAAGCACATGGGGCGGTCTCAGGGAGAATTACGATGACATAAATGCGCTGGGGGACGGCGGCACCACGTTCCGGATATATCTGCCGTTAGATGAGCAATGATCAGTAAAAAAAAGAAGCGTCCACCACAGAGACACGGAGGCACGCAGGAAAATAAAGAACGGGAAGCGATAAATGAGAAATAAAAGACAAGAGATTCCCTGCTTCCAATTTCTTATTTCGTGTTTCTCATTTAGTTCTCTGTGTCTCAGTGACTCGGTGGTTTAAATAGGTTTTTTTACTTAAATGCAAAAGATTGATTAATATTCCAGAAGGAGGGACTGACAATGAAAATACTGGTTGTTGACGATGACTTTAAATTTACAAGGAGGGATTGACGATGAAAATACTCGTTGTTGACGATGACCGGCACATACAGCGTCTTTATAAAGAGGAGCTGGAGGAAGAAGGCTATGAAGTTGTTATTGCCGGCACAGGCAAGGAAGCACTGGAGATGTTTGAAAAAGAAGATCCTGATGTTGTAACGCTTGACATACTCATGCCTGATATCGACGGCATAAGCCTTTTAAGGAGGATGAAGGAGCAACGCCCGAAAACCCCTATCATCATGTCCACGGCATATGATTATCGTGACGATTTTGCGGTATGGGCCTCTGAGGCCTACATTGTAAAGTCGGCGGACCTGGATGAGCTGAAGGGGACCATAAAAAAACTCTCTAAAGAATAAAAGGATTCATGGGTGACATTTTAAAAACAGAGATCATTGACACGGTTGAACTTGCAAAAAATCTTGTTCAGGGGATAATCAAGGCTAAAAAAGTCATAAAAATGTACCCCGCGAATAATCCTATTTATACCAAGTCCATTGAAGATACTTATGCAAAATTCAAGAAATTTCTGGACTTTTACAACACTCTTTTCTTCCGGATCCATCAAAATGAAATCCTCTTTAACAATGAGCAGGTCTATTATAACTCAGAAAAAGAGGATAATCTCGCGCTTTTTTTATTTAAAGATGGCGTCAGGGATGTAACTTTCTTAAGGGGCTTCGATCAAAACGAGCTTGAAGATTTCATGAAGATCCTTAATACTGATTTTGAAAATCTTGCGCTTGAAGACGATATCGTTACGCTGTTATGGGAACGCGACTTTGAGCATATAAAATATACGGCTGCTGATGAATTTCTTTATGACGAAGATCATGAAAAAAAATATGAAGAGATCAAAGGCAGCAGCTGCACTGAAGAAAACCTGAACCGTGCATATGAAGACGGTTTAAAGGCAAAGGCAGTAGACGCAACCCCTGCCATACCCATCACAGATGATGACCTTAAACGCATAGAAGAATATATTGAAAACGAAGAGACCCGGCCCAAAATAGATAAAATAATAGCGATTATTTTTGAGCTGCTCCAGCAGTCAAAAGAAGAAGATATCCTGCCCGAAATAGCAGGTTTCATCGAACAGACGCTCGCTTACTGCATAAGATCCGGATATTTTAATAAAGCTGTTTTCGTGCTTGACTCGCTAAAGCCGCTCTTGAAGGAAAATATAGGTGCAGAAAACATTAAGTCACTGAGGCGCATATACACCACAATCAACAGTCAGCCTTTTATTGATGAACTCGGCGCGGTCTTAAACAGCGGAACAGATATAGAGGAAGACGGTTTTGCTGCCTTTTCAAAGTACCTTGATAAAAACACCATCGCCTTATTTATCAAGCTGCTCGGAGAAATATCAAGCATCAGAGGCAGACGCCACATAATAGGATTCTCAGGCGCTTGAATATTTGATAAAGATCCTGTCCCATACTGATGAGCGGGTAAGAAAAGAAACCAGCAAGGCATTTGCCGGCTTCAGGAGCGCGGACACCCTGCCTCATCTTAAAAATGCCCTGAAAGATAAGGCCCCGACAGTTCGCATAACAGCAGCAAGAACTCTTGGAGTTTTAAAAACACCTCCTGCAAAGAAAATCCTGCTGGATGAACTTTCTGCAGGAAACTTCTCATCTGCGGATTTCATGGAAAAAAAGGAATTATTCGGGGCCTTAAGCAGCTGGCAGGATGATGAGGTTAAGGACTTCCTGCTAAAAACGCTTAAAAGAAACAAGTTCTGGAAGAAAAAGAATGACGAAACAAGGGCCTGCGCTGCCTTTACCCTTGGAATGATCGGATGCAGGGAAGCTGTTCCAATCCTTGAAAAAACGATAAATTCAAAAAACATTTTACTCAAAAAACATTCTCAAGCTGCCCTGCAGCAATTAAAGGTCTGATATGCTTATTGCCAATAAAGTAAAAAGCGACAAGGAATTAATAAACGCTCTTGCAGCGGCAATAAAGACTACTCAGATACACAGTCTCAATAATATTGCCGTCATAAATGCAGCGAATAAACTTCTTGAAATACTGAATTCCCTTTTAAAAGACGGGACTGTCACTCTTGAATTAACAGGAGAATTCTTTCATTTGAACGGCTTCAGGATCCGGTATTCAACAGACTCTATTTTCAGCTATAACTTTCTTGTAAAGGAATTCAAGGCAAGGGAACTCGGCTCCATAACTTTCAAGGAAGCCCTTCGTGAAGCCGATATAAACAGCCTGCTTTCAGGTTTGATGTCAACAGGCTTTTCTACAGACAATCCTTTTGAAAAGCTTTCTGCTGCGCTGGACAGTTTAGAGAATATCAGCGTTGAAAAGATCAGGAAGCTTATGGAAGACACGGACTTGAACCGTAAAAAAATCATTAAAAAGACTTACCTTAATGCTGTTACACTCACAAAGACCATTTCGAATAAATTAAACGGGGGAGAAAAAATAAGCTTCAAAAGGACAAAAAGAATAATAGAGGTGATCGTAGATCAGATAGTCGAAGACGAACCTTTGCTTATCGGCATGACAACGGTAAAGGACTATGACGAATATACATATTACCACTCGGTCAATGTAAGCATATTTTCGCTGTCACTCGGGCACAGGCTGGGTCTGACAAAGAAGGCCCTTTCTGAATTGGGCCTGTCAGCCTTGCTTCACGACATAGGCAAGACAGGAGTGCCGCTTGATGTGCTTAATAAATCTCAGGAATTTACAGATGAAGACTGGATGATAATCAAGAAACATCCCATATGGGGCGTTTACAATATTCTTAAGATACAGGGGATAAATGCATCCTCAATGACTGCGGCCATATCTGCCTTCGAGCATCATCTGTATTATGACCTTTCAGGATACCCAAAACTGAAGACCGGCATGCAACAGGATCTTTTTTCAAAGATCATAACCATAGCAGACAGGTATGATGCCATGACCTCTGCGAGAGTCTATGCAAGGATACCTCTGCCTCCTGACAGGGCCCTCAGCATGATGCTGACAAAAAGCGGTACAGAATTGGATCCATACCTTGTAAAGGTATTCATAAATATGATCGGTATTTATCCAATAGGGACCCTTGTAATGCTTGATTCCAGCGAATTGGGGTTGGTCTTTGAAAGCAACTCAAATCAGGATTTTAATGACAGGCCCAGGGTGCTGATAATAATGGACAACACCGGAACAAAAAGACATAATATAGTGGACCTAATGGAAAAAAATAATGATGGCAATTTTAAAAGGACCATAATTAAAACCCTTGATCCCAATCAGTACAATATAAATCTCGCAGAGTATCTCCTGTAACAGATTTTAGCCACGGATTGACACAGATGGACCTGCCGGCAGGCAGGTCTGTGGTTAATTGCATTATTTGGATTAAAGTTAGTTTTCAGCTTTTAGTCTAACAACCAACAACTAAAAACTTAAAACCTTATACCGTCTGCATAAAGCCCCGGCTAATTGCCATAGTTAGTAGATTGCAGGGTTTACAAATAAATCCTTTATTGGTAATATTGAAAGACATTTATAAGCAATCAGGTGTCAGTTGGCAGTTTTTAACCGTCGACCGGTCACTGAAATATTTTTCATTAATGGAGAGGTGGCCGAGTGGTCGAAGGCAGCCGCCTGCTAAGCGGTTGTGGGGGTAACACCCCACCCAGGGTTCGAATCCCTGCCTCTCCGCCATTTAAACAGTTATAAAAAGCAGTTAACCACGGACCTGCCCGCCGGCAGGCAGGGACACAGGGGCACGGAGAAAAATAGAAAATGAGAAATGAGAAATAAAAGACAAGAGATTTTCTACTTCCAATTTCTTATTTCCTATTTTTCATTTAGCTCTCCGTGCCTCTGTAGTAAATGAACTGCCGTTTTTAGGATAAACAGTTAACTATAAAAATTAAAGGAGGATAGTTTATGAAGAAAATTCTTTCGTTATCAATCTCTATCATGATTCTTCTTTCATTTGCGTCATGCAGTAAAAAAGAAGAAGCGCCGGTTTCACAGCCTGCACCACCGATCGCTCAGGGACCTATTGTCGAGTCGCCTGCTACTCCGCCGGGACATCCGGCAGCCCCAGCGCAGAAAGTGGAATACACTGTTGTTGTCCCCCCTGATGTAAAAGGCAAATGGGATGCTGTCAAATTATCGATTGAGGACATGCAGTTAACTAAAACTCAGGAATACACTGTCAAGCTTGGCAGTGAATTAAAGATCCCAAATTCAAATTTGACAGTAAAAGTGGGCGAATTTCTGCCGGACTTCAAACTGGAAGGGACAACGATAACATCAGCTTCAAACATGCTTAACAACCCGGCAGTTGGCGTTATGATCACTGAAAATGGCGCCCAGGTATTTCCAGCCACAGGGAAATGGGGCTGGCTCTATGCGAAACACCCGACCATACATCCCTTTCAGCACAACCGTTTCAGGGTATTGTTAAAAGAGGGCGTAGCGCAGTAATTTACTGTTAATACAGAAACGGCAGTCTGCCCCGGATTAATGCGGATTGCCTATATAATTGTTAGTGGTTAGTTGCTGGTTGTCAGATTAAAAACTGAAATTAACGATTAACAACTTTAAGAAATCCGTGTTCATCTGTGTTAATCTGTGGCTAAATTTTTCTCACAAATAGCGCCCATAGCTCAACTGGATAGAGCGCCGGACTACGAATCCGTAGGTTGGGGGTTCGACTCCCTCTGGGCGCGCCATTTTGTTTAAGAAACCACAGAGAACGCAGAGGTTGAAGAAAATGGAAATCGCAACTCATAAACTTCAAATTTATAACTTCCAAATTTCAATTAAAATAAACTCTGAGCCCTCTGTGGTTATGTTTTAACAATACCCTTTAATTCTGATGGAGGTGTTATGAAAGACACAAAGATCCTGTTATCAGAAAAAGAAATTCCTAAAAAATGGTACAACATCATGGCAGACATGCCACATCTCCCCAAGCCGCCGTTACATCCGGGGACTAAAAAACCAATAGGCCCTGAAGATCTTTCAGCCATCTTCCCGATGGCATTGATTGAGCAGGAGGTTAGCACAGAACGATGGATCGACATCCCTGAAGAGGTCCGGAACATCTATTCCCTCTGGCGGCCGGCCCCTCTTTACAGGG
>JACQXH010000246.1 GCA_016208845.1 Nitrospirota bacterium
ATTCTGCGGTTACGCCTGTATGCGCTCTCAGCAAATGCCTTGGCATGGTTATGATCAAAAACAACGGGTGTGAGGTCATATTCAAAAAATGCATCTATATCGCTCGTGTCGAAAAAAACCAGAATGGGAGCTTTTATCCCTGCCTCTCTCAGCTTGAGAGCTTCTTTAATTAAGGCAACGCCGAGCATCGAGGCCCCGCTCTTCAGGAGGTGTCTTGATACCCTGACAGCGCCATGCCCGTAGGCATTGGCCTTTACAACAGCCAGAACCTTCTTGTTTTTAGTCTTTTTTTTTACGATCCCGAGGTTGTGGGACAGTGCATCAAGGTCGATCTCTGAGAAGGTATTCAAATGGGTCACCTATGGTTTCTTTTCCTCAGTCTCTTTGTCGCCGCCTTTTTTGGGAGTCACATCGATCTCATTCGGCTCAGAAGTGGCTTTTTTGAAATTTTTAATAGCTTCTCCTATGCCTTTGCCAAGCTGAGGCAGTCTTGTCGCTCCAAAGACCACTATCACGATTATCAGTATTATAACTAATTCAGACATTCCCAGACCAAACATTGTTATCCTCCTTTTAAAAGGGTTCAGTTAAATATCTCAAAACTCAAATGTCAAATGTCAAAACTACAGCTTAAAGCTAAAAGGTTTTAAGGTTGTGCTTTTGAGCTTTTAGCTATAACATTTGAGCTGTTCAAATAATTCATAATTTTGATTTTTGCATTTTCATAACCCCTTTGATCTTCTTAACATCTTCAGGCGTATTAAGGTTTATGAAAGATGTTTCTTCCCTGTCTGTTTTATTTACCTCGTTTGTGCGGATATATTTTACTCTTTTATTGATTAAAAAATCTTTTGGGCCGGTTTTTCCGGAAAGAAGAGTTTTTTCCATTAACGGCAGGAGTCTTTTTGAGTATAAGGCAAAAAGCGGCTCCATATAATCCTCCCTTCCCTCCTTTGCTAAATGGGGTTGAAGGGCGGCTTTCGGCACAACTGCATCGCATTTGTCTCTTCTCAAGGCCATATATTGCATAAGACGCTCATCTAAAAAAGGCATATCGCATGCAGTGATGAAGGCCCATTTGTTCGACGAGTTCAAAAGCGAGGTGAATATGCCTGTCAACGGCCCTCTGACATCATAGATATCGCCAAGCAGAGGGGTATCAAGATAGAAATAGAGCTCCGGCTGGTTTGTGACAATGAAGGTCTCGCTAAAAAGCCGTTTCATGATCCTGAGATTTCTCTCGATTATCTTTTCGCCCCGGACTTTGATAAAGGCCTTTAATACGGGCATCCTTGTGTTTTCTCCTCCGGCAAGGATTACGCCTGTGCAGTTTTTAATATGATGAAAATGCAGCAGCATCCTACTTGCTGATTGCTTTTAATATATCCCCGGCATCAAAAGCAACTGCGATCTCATTCTTGTCCTTCATATTCTTTATCGTGGCTCTTCCATTTTTCAGCTCGTCCTCTCCAAGGACAATGACATTTTTTGCTCCAAGACGGTCAGCCTTTCTCATCTGACTTTTAAGAGACGACGTGTCGTAATTCATCTCGACCCACAGGCCTTTTTCTCTCAACTGTGAGGTCAGGACAAAACTTTTTTCAGAGGCCTCTTTGCCCAGTGTGCAGAAAAAAAGATCAGGGCTTTCCCTAACAGTAAGAGATTCCTTGATAAGAGGGACAATCCTTTCTGCGCCTATGGCAAAACCTATTCCCGGTATGGGAGGCCCTCCGAATTCAGCAACAAGTCCGTCATACCTTCCTCCCGCGGCTATGGCCTTCTGGCTGCCAGGGGATCCTTGTGTGACTTCAAAGGCGGTCCTTGTGTAATAGTCAAGCCCCCTGACCATGTTCGGGTTTATGACAAACGGGATGTTTAGAAGAGAAAGTCCGTGCTTTAAACCATTCATATGCCTGCTGCATTCACCGCATAAAAAATCTATTATTGCCGGAGATCCTTTGCGCGCCTCAATGCATGAAGGCACTTTGCAGTCAAGTGTCCTCAGGGGATTAAGATCAAATCTCCGGTTGCAGTCTTCACAGAACAGGCCTAATCTGTCTGCCAGGGATTTTTTCAATTCTGTCTTAAAATCAGGCCGGCAGGTTTTACAGCCGATGGATGTAATTTCGATATCAAATCCATCGATGCCCAGGCGCCTTAAAATAGCATTTAGCATTGAAACGATCTCGGCATCAAGGCTGGGGTCTTCAGAGCCCAAAACCTCAGCGCCGATCTGGTGAAATTGTCTGAATCTTCCGGCCTGCGGCCTTTCGTATCTGAACATGGGGCCTATGTAATAATATTTTTGCGGAGAAGGCTCATTATACAGGTGATGCTCGACATAGGCGCGGACAAGGGACGCCGTGCCCTCAGGCCGCAGTGTCACGCTGCGGTCGCCCTTGTCATTAAAGGTGTACATCTCCTTTTCGACTATGTCAGAGGTTTCGCCGATGCTTCTTGTGAATAGTTCAGTTGATTCAATTATAGGGAGTCTTATCTCATGATAACCATATTTTTTGAAGGTCTCCCGGGAGGTCTCCTCTATTTTCTGCCAGACATAAGATTCCGGCGGCAGGATATCCTGTATCCCTTTGAGCGATCTAAACTGCATTAGGGGTCTCTTCCTCACGTTCCTTGTCAAATTCAAGCATTTTCAGATGACTCTCGATAAGCCTCCGGACCTCTTCCTTGAAATGTCTCCTTACGCCTTTGAGGTCAGTTATGTCCTCATGGATCTTGATCACCTTTTCCTGCGCGCCTTTTAATATATCGTCTGCCTTCAGTTCTGCTTCTTTTTGGATCAGGTCAGCATTTTTCTTTGCGTTGTTCTGGTACTCTTCCACCATTTGCTGTGTTGCCAGGAGCGTGTCCCTCAGGGTCGTTTCAATGTTCTTATATTCTTTCAATGACTTATCCAGTCTTTTGGTCTCTTCTCTTAATGAGGCATTTTCCCTTAAGAGCTCTTCCATCTCCTCCCTGACAAGTTCAACAAAGGAATCTACCTCTTCAGCATCAAAGCCCCTGAATTTTGTCGGAAACTGTTTCTGCTGAATGTCCAGCGGTGTTATTCTCATCTTATCCTCCTCCAAATTTATGACCGATTTTAAATAATGAACCTACAAGAAAAGACTGCACGAATATAATAGCAAGAATTACTACTATAGGGGAAATATCAACGGGGCCTAGCCTGTAGCCGATGAG
>JACQXH010000089.1 GCA_016208845.1 Nitrospirota bacterium
TGGCGGGTTTTATTGCTCGTAACTACAACATTATTGTCTATTATATTCTTTCTTCCTTCTTTCCCTGTGTTTTCCTCAATGCCTGACTGGTGGCAAAAAAATATGCCGAATAAAGGCATGGTGCTGGGGTTGGACCTTCAGGGCGGAGTGCATCTGGTATACGAGGTTGAGGGCGATAAAGCAGTTGATATAACTGTAGAGAGAATAGTATCCCGGCTCCGGGACAATATGAAAGAAAAAGGCATTACCGCGGATATTAAGAAGGATAACCTGGATATAATCGTTAATCCTTCTAACGACCAGACAAAAAAGGTCGTCGCTGATAATAATCCTAATCTCGTATTATCAGATGAGTCTCCGGAAAGGCTTGTATGCAAACTTTCTGACAAAGAAATTAATGCCATTAAAGAGACTGCGGGAGATCAGGCCCTGGAGACCATAAGGAACAGGATCGACCAGTTCGGGGTAAGCGAACCCACAATTCACAGACAGGCGGCAAACGAGATAGTAGTTCAACTGCCCGGTGTGAAAGATACAAAACGAGCAATTGATCTGGTAGGCAAGACTGCGCTTCTTGAATTCAAGCTGGTTGATGACGAAAGCGCCATTGCTGCGCAGTTGCCCGGCGTTATTGATCCTGCTGATGAAGAAAAAACACTGCAGGAATTCTCACCTAAAATTCCTCCTGAAGACGAGATACTTTTTGGGAAAGAAGTTGACAAGCAGACCGGCTTAATAACAAAGAAAAGGGTTTATTTAATAAAAAGACAGAGCCTTATGACAGGCGACTTGCTCACAGAAGCGAAAGTAAGCATAGGTGAGTTTAATGAGCCCTCTGTATCCATCGCTTTTAACAGCGCAGGGGCCCAGCTCTTTGAACAAATAACAGACGCCAATAAACAGAAGCGCCTTGCCATAGTCCTTGACAATAATGTCTATTCCGCGCCTAACATAAGAGAAAAAATTAGCGGGGGAAGAGGAGAGATCTCCGGGAGTTTTACTATGGATGAAGCCAAAGACCTAAGAATTGTCCTAAGCTCAGGCTCTTTGAAGGCGCCGTTAAAAATGCTCCAGAATGTGACGGTAGGCCCTTCTCTTGGGAAAGATTCCATAGATGCAGGTGTCAAGGCAGGCATTATAGGTTCAATATTGGTCGTTGTCTTTATGATAGTGTACTACAAAATATCCGGCGTGATAGCTGACTTTGCGCTTATCCTGAATATTGTTCTCCTGCTGGGCGCGCTCTCGGCATTTAACGCAACCCTTACCCTGCCCGGCATCGCAGGAATTATACTTGCGATAGGCATGGCGGTTGATTCAAATGTCCTTATGTTTGAGAGGATTCGTGATGAGATTCGCTCCGGCAAGACCCCGCGCAGTGCGGTTGATTCAGGATACAGCAAGGCCTTCTGGACCATATTTGATTCACATGTGACAACGCTGATAACAGCTAAACAGCAAACGCGAAATCAAGAAGTTAAGCATATAAGGTAATAAGAATAGTATAGTGTAGTGTCATTCCTGCGGAGGCAGGAATCCAGCCTGCGCTCTCTGGATTCCGGGTCAAGCCCGGAATGACAACAAAGGCAAGAAAGGAAATTAATATTATTCTCATCAAAACAGTTAGTTAAGGAGAATTGGAGCTGAATGTTAGAACTCATAAAAAAACCAAACATTGCTTTTATGGGGAAAAGATATATTGCCTTTGTCTTTTCCGGGATTCTCTCTATTATCGGCATAATTGCCATTATTCAGATAGCAACCGGCAAAGCTAACCTCGGGATCGACTTTGCGGGCGGGACCTCTGTACAGCTCAAGTTCGATAAACCTGTATCGCTTCATGACCTGAGAAAGGGCCTTGAGGCAGGCGGGCTTAAGGATTTTGACCTTCAGGACCTGCCCACTATAAATAAGGTCCTGATACGCGTGAAAAATATTGAGCATGATCTTGGTAAGACATCAGGGGCGATCACAGGGATTATTACCCAAAAATTTCCTGACAATAAATATGTTATTGATTCCACGACGCAGATAGGTCCAAAGGTCGGGGGGAAACTCAGGGCCGATGCCGCAAAGGCAATAGCTTTTGCTGTTGTCGGCATACTCATATATGTGGCATTCAGGTTTCAGCTTAATTTTGGAGTAGGCGCAACCATTGCCACTTTTCATGATGTGCTGGCTGTGCTTGGAGTGTTTTACATAATGGGACGAGAGATAAATCTCATACTTATCACAGCGCTCCTTACGATTGCCGGATATTCCCTTACCGATACGGTTGTTGTCTTCGACAGGATAAGAGAGAATCTGAAATCAAGGCGCAGAGATACTGTCGAGGCTGTTATGAATGCGAGCATCAATGAAGTTCTCTCCAGGACCATAATCACTTCGCTTACAGTGCTTTTATCCTCGGTCGCCCTCTTCCTTTTCGGTGGTGAGGTCATACATGACTTTGCCCTTGCCATGATCATGGGAGTTGTCATAGGCACATACTCCTCTATTTTCATCGCGAGCCCCACGGTCCTGCTGTGGGGAGGCAAAAGACCTTTTGCCGGGAAATAAAAAAACCGTAATGCGTTATGCGTAAAGCGTAATGAGCATAAAAAATATGTTCCTTTAACTCGTCACGCATCACGGATTACTCATTACGATTTTTATGAAGAAGCGCTGGCGTGTTAATAGAACCAATATTGAATTCCTGGAGCACCTCTCAAAAAAAGCCTCCATATCCTTGACCCTTGCCCAGATACTAATAAACAGAGGGCTCAAAGACCTGGATTCGATAAAGGATTTCCTGTACCCGTCCCTTGATAACCTGCATAACCCTTTTCTCCTGCCTGATATGGGCAAGGCCGTTGACCGGATAAAGACAGCAATGAGCAAAAGGGAGATCGTACTTGTCTGCGGCGATTATGATGTGGACGGGATCACTTCCACAGCCCTGCTGGTCTCTGCTCTGAGATCTGCCGGCCTGGAGACTTTCTATTACATCCCCAATAGAATAATTCAGGGATATGGATTCAGCCCGGAGGGGATCAAGAAAGCCAGGTCCATAGGCGCAGGCCTGATCATAACAGTTGACTGCGGCATAAGCGCAGTGGATGAGGTTGCATCTGCCCGCTCGTCCGGATTGGATGTTATTATTACAGACCACCATGAACCGCCCCAAAGGCTTCCTGACGCATTGGCGGTCATCAATCCACGCAGGATAGATTCTGAATATCCGTTTAAGGGCCTCGCCGGTGTGGGGGTTGCGTATAAATTGGCGCAGGCGCTATTACAGGATACAGGATACAAGATGCAAGATACAGTGACAGGGGAGTTTTTGGCTTTAGCTGCCCTTGGAACTATTGCCGATTCTGTCCCGCTCACAGGAGAAAACAGGATACTCGTGACTTATGGCATTAAGGCGCTTAATAATAATCCGTCCAGACCCTGGATGCCATATTTAAAAGATTCAGCCGGCATCATTAACAGGGACATTCGTTCCGGCCTTCTTGCTTATACGATCATCCCGAGGATAAATGCCGCCGGCCGGATAGGCGATGCCAATGAGGTTGTTGAGCTTTTCCTTACACAGGATGCATCAGAAGCAAAAAGGATATCAGACTTTCTCGAAGAGCAGAACAGGAAAAGACAGAAGATAGAGGAAGGGGTCTTTAGATCAGCCCTGGCACAGATAGATGCCTCTGACCCCGGCCATGCGATCGT
This sequence comes from Nitrospirota bacterium, assembly GCA_016208845.1. Taxonomy (GTDB): domain Bacteria; phylum Nitrospirota; class Thermodesulfovibrionia; order UBA6902; family BMS3Bbin08; genus JACQXH01. Next base: position 3,709 of record JACQXH010000089.1, read on the forward strand.
GCTTTATTCTACTGAATGGCACCAGGGTGTAATAGGCATTGTTGCATCCCGGCTTGTTGAGATGTTCTATCGGCCGGCCATTCTTTTTTCTGTCAAGGATTCTATTGCAAAAGGCTCGGGCCGCAGCATTCCGCCTTTCAATATTCATAAAGGCATATCAGAATGTTCGGATCTGCTTTTGAGTTACGGCGGACACAGTCAGGCCGCCGGGATCAAGCTTCATATAGGAAAAATGCCTGATTTCACAGAAAAAATAAATATCATAGTTGAAAGCGCTCTGAGAGATAAGGACGTGATTCCTAGTATTGAGATAGAGGCAGGAATGGAATTGTCTGACATAAATTTCAATCTTATAAAAGAACTCAGCCGTCTTGAGCCATTTGGCATGGCAAATCAGGAGCCGGTATTCGGCGCAAAAAGCATTGAGATCTTGAATCCCAAGGTCGTAGGAACCAGTCACTTGAAAATGAGGGTAAAACAAAGGTCTGTTGCCATGGACGCGATCGGTTTTAATATGGGCGGTCTTTTATCCGAGCTCTCAAACCCCGGCGCCAAAGTGGATGTTGCCTTTGTCCCGGGGATTAACGATTGGAATGGAAACTCATCTCTGCAGCTTAATTTGAAGGCAGTGAGACCGGGCAGTAAAAATTAAGACCTCACCTTCAGATATTCCCATGTGAAATAACCGGATAGAAGTGGTGATTTTACCTGATATCGCGAAAAAAAACATGTTTAAATAAATTTCACAATTGAATAAATGCTAAAATTAAATCATAATTCAATCTGGCACATTGATTGCATGCGCAATGAACAGTTTAATATGCCTTTATCACAGCTGTGGTAAATGTTTATACTGAGGCTGTTTAACCCCTGCACTTGCAGGAATGAGCGAGAAAGATTGGTTTGACCGAACATGAAATTGATATGACAAGATCACGCGAAACAGAACTCAGATACCAGGCAATATTTGAACAGTCTCCCTATGGTATTTTGCTCATAGACAGTAAGGGGAATATAGCTGATTTTAATGAAACAGCCCACCGCGAGCTTGGCTACACCAGGGAAGAATTCGAAAAGCTCCATATCTCTGATATTGATCCATTCCAGACACGCGAAGAGGTGCAGGCCAGCATTGATGAAGTTCTGGATAAAGGCAGCGCCGAATTTGAGGTGAAGCATAAGACCAAGGACGGGGAAATAAGGGACGTCCGGGTAATTACGCGGGTGCTGGATCTGTCTGGCAATTTGGGTTTTCAGACCATATGGCATGATATCACAGAGGGAAAACGGGCTGAAGAAGAATTGCTAAAACACCGGGAACACCTTGAAGAGATGGTAAGTGTACGCACAGCCGAGCTGTCAAGGGCAAATGAGAAGCTTCAGCAGGATGCGGCCAAACGGGAAGCCCTCATCCTCGAACTGAAAGAGGCATCCACAAACATTAAGACCCTGAAAGGCCTGCTACCCATTTGCGCCTGGTGCAAGAAGATACGCGATGATAAAGGATATTGGACAAAAGTCGAGACCTATATAAGAAATCATTCTGACGCATTGTTTACGCATGGGATATGCCCCGACTGTTTAAAGAAAGAGAGCCCTGAAACGTACGACGAGGTATTTAACCCTGATAATGGAGATACAGATATGGAAAAACCATCGGGTTAATTCAAAATCATTTCAGGAAACCACAGAGCGCATAGGTTTGAAGATTTGTAAATTGTAAATTGCAATTTATAAATTTCAAATTTCCCGCCTCGGCGGGGCCGCTCGAAGAGTCGCCGGGGAGACCTGTGGCGGACAAACATTTTCTTCAAGATTAAAATTTACAAACTTTGAATGTTCTCTGTGGTGAACCGCACTATTCGTGTTAAGGCTCAATTTTCCTCTGTAATTCAAGATTTGCTTTTGAAAGTAGTATAATAAATCATGGCTGTTTCCCGATCAAAAGAAATCAATACTATCAATGGGTTGATCGACAAGATCTTCTCTTATAACCCTGAAGCAAATTTCGATCTGCTTCAGAGGGCGTATGCGTATTCAAAAGAAGCCCACATTAAACAAAAACGCGTTGAAGGCGCCCCATATATCGAACACCCGCTTGCAGTCGCTGCTATCCTCACTGACATGTGCATGGACAGCACAACGATTGCAGCAGGTTTGCTGCATGACACCGTTGAAGATACGCCTACCACCATAGAGGATATAAAGGGGATGTTCGGGGAAAAAGTAGCTTTTCTTGTCGAAAGCCTCACAAAGCTAAGCAAAATGGAATTCAAGACCAGCGAGGAGGCTTACGCTGAAAATTTCAGGAAGATATTCCTTGCCATGGCAAAGGATATCAGGGTAATACTTATTAAGTTCGCTGACAGGCTTCACAATCTGCGCACCCTCGAATTTCTGTCAGAGGAAAAAAGGAAGAAGATAGCGAAAGAGACGCTGGAGATATATGCGCCTCTTGCAAACCGTCTTGGTATCGGATGGCTTAAGACAGAATTTGAGGATCTGAGCTTCAAATTCCTCGAACCCGAGATATACGGAGAGCTCGCGTACAAGGTCGATAAGAAACGCGAGGAGCAGGAAAGCTATCTGAATGAGACAAAGGAAATGGTTGAGAAGAAACTTGCAGAGGCAAAGATCTTTGGCAATATATCCGGCAGGGTAAAACATTACTACGGCATTTATCAAAAAATGCTGAAACAGAAGATCCCCTTTGAAGAGGTCTATGATGTGCTCGCTCTGCGGATAATTACAGATACAAAGGCCAACTGCTACGCCATATTGGGGATCATCCATGCGCTCTGGACACCGGTGCCGGGCAGGTTCAAGGATTACATCGGTGCGCCAAAATCGAACATGTATCAATCTATTCACACGACGGTCATCGGCCCCAAAGGAGAAAGGGTGGAATTCCAGATACGGACCCACAAAATGGACAATATCGCTGAGGGAGGCATTGCGGCCCACTGGCGTTATAAGGAGCGCGGGCCGATCGACGAAAAGAATAATAAATATTTCCTGTGGCTGAGAGATATTGTACAGGCCCAGAAGGACATGCCTGATGCAAAGGAATTCCTCGAGGCAGTTAAGGTCAATATTTTCCCTGATACTGTTTATGTGTTTACTCCAAAAGGCGATGTGATAGAACTGCAGCAGGATTCCACGCCTGTTGATCTGGCCTATCACATTCACACTCAGATAGGAAATCAGTGTACCGGCGCCAAGGTAAACGGCAAGCTGGTGCCCTTGAAACACACTCTGGAGAACGGCGATACTGTTGAGATAATATCAACCCCCGGGCACCATCCGAGCAGGGACTGGCTGAAGTTTGTCAGGACGCAGAAAGCAAAGACAAGAATAAAACAGTGGGTCAGGGCAGAGGAACGCAAAAAAGGAGTGTCGCTCGGCAAGGAACTTCTGGAGAGGGTCCTCAGGAAACACGGCCTGAGCCCTGATCTGGTTAATTCAAAAGAGATGCTTGAAGCTGCCAAACATTTCAAAATAAGCACACAGGAGGACCTGCTTATTGCAGTTGGCTACGGAAAACTGTCGGCACATCAGGTCGTGAACAAACTGCTTCCTGAATCTGAAAAGGACGAAAAGCCCCTGTTAAGGAAAGAGGCCCAAAAAACTGAGCCGGAAAAGGGCATAAGGATCAAGGGCGTTGACAACATAATGTTTCACCGCTCCAAATGCTGCTATCCGATACCGGGAGAAGCAGTAGTGGGCTTTGTTACGAGGGGAAGGGGTGTTTCAATACACACCTCAGACTGCCCGAACCTTGAGTCTCTCGCAACTGACAAAGACCGTCTTGTTGATGTTGAATGGGTTGCAAACGGAGACTCTGACCTGACCTATACAATAAAACTGTCTGTTTACACAGTTGACAAGACGGGTATGCTTGCCGATATAAGCGAGGTAATATCTGCAAGCGGCATCAATATTAATTACCTGGATGCATCTTCAACACGAAATAAGCAGGCATACATCAACCTTATATTGGAAGTGAAGAATAAACAGCAGTTCAATGATATTTTCAAAAAACTCTCTCAGGTCAGCGGTGTTATTGAGGTCAAGAGGGTGAAGACAACGTAAAAAAAGGGTTCAAGGTTCCAAGGGTTCGAGGGATCAAGCAGGCAGAAGCAGATGAATTAAATAAAAAATCAAATATTAAATATTAAAATTATGGAAGAAGATTGCTTTTTGATCAAAATAGATTCCATAGTTTTGATTTTTGCATTTTACATTTTGCATTTTTGGGATACTTGCCCCTTTTTTATAAAGAGATGAACAAACGATCACCTTCTCTGATTTACGATATATTTGAAAGTCCGGTTGGTACTCTCTACCTTATTTTCTCCGGCCATTTTTTGGCCGAGGTCTCATTTAAAAAGCCTGTTGGTATTTCTTTCAGGCGCGGGGCCGCATCAAAAGATTTTATTGAAGGACTTAATGATTATTTCAAGGGTACCGCTTGCAATTTAAGCGCCAAAATAAAATTTCTTGAAGGCACTGATTTTGAGAAGAAGGTATGGTTAAGTATCAAGGACATCCCGTATGGAGAAACAAGGCCCTATAAATGGGTCGCTGAAAGGATCGGAAATCCTTCTGCGACAAGGGCTGTGGGGCAGGCGCTCTCAAAAAACCCCGTCCCAATAGTTTTGCCGTGCCACAGGGTCATAGAATCAGACGGCTCGATCGGAGGATATTCATCAGGCGTTAATATAAAAAGAAGGCTTCTTGAGATGGAATATTACGCAAAGATAAATAGATAAATAAATACAGCAGTTGCCACGAATGAACCTGCCTACCGGCAGGCACGAATAAACACGAATATTAAAAGTCGCAATGCGTAATCCGTAACGCGTGATGAGTTAAAATCGATTTCGATTGCCCATAACACATAACGCATAACGCTTCACGATTATTGTTCGGGATAATTCGTGAAAATTCGTGGCTGAAAAGCTTTTTTTAGATAATCCTAAATCTCAACCATTACCAGTATGGTATTGCACTCAAAGGCAGTGCCGCCGATCTCTGACAGGGCTTTTTCATAGGCCTTGCGGATCTTCTTGAATCTTACGCCCATCAGCAGGCCGATATTTACGCAGGTCCTGTAAAGCGAGATGGAGTCCAGCTTGATTATTTTCATGGAATCGCTCTTCCTGCCGAACCGCTCATAAAATTCAGAAAGATACTTTTCTTCAGGCACGCTGCCTGTCTCTGATTTAGCAACGACCGGTGCAATAGTGAAGGCATACCTGCAGGGATAAGAATCAGCCTTGTTGATAATGAGATCTTTGCCGAGCTTTTTAAAAAATATCTTAAAGAATGCCATCTCCCCTTTTTCCAGAGATCCTGTGTTCATGACAATGCTCTTTGTATGTTTGGACAAAAAGTATTTTCTGAGTCTGTCCGTTTTCTTATCAAATTCACTGACAGCCGTTTCTCTCAGGTTAGACAGGTATTCCCTGCCTCTGGACTTTGCGCTATTTATCGACTTCTTGCCGTACCATCCGACAATGCTGTAGAAAATGTCCATGGATAACAGGTTGGAGAAAATATAGGACCAGGAGTAAAATTTTGCCATAGCCTTCAATGTTTCAACATGAAGTTCCAGGGCTGTCATCAGCTTTGGTTCAAACACTGCATGATGGGCATCATATTTGCTCCAGTCTGAATGGATAATGCGCCCCTGTTCCCGCAATTCATTAAGTACCGGCGTTCCGGGCAGAGGCGTGAGCATCATGAACTGGATCGAATCAAGGGCGAGCTCCCTTGCGAATTTTTGTGTATTGCGTATTGTCTGAATATCATCAGTATCAGAACCAAAGACAAACATGCCGTGGATGTGAATAGAGCGGTACTGCAGCATTTTAATGCAATTATTTATGTCTTCGACTTTCTGGCTTTTATTATAAAGGTCTAACGTTTTGGGGTTAATGGATTCAAATCCGACAAATACTGCGAAACAGCCTGTTTCAGCCATTAATTTTATGAGCTCAGGGTCTCTGGCAATATCAGTGCGAACCTGTGCGCTCCACTCGAATTTGATCTTATTGTCAATAAGGTTTTGGAGAAGCGTCTTTGTTCGTTTTTTATCAGCGGCAAAGTTGTCATCTACAAAAAAGACGTGGCTTTTGGGGTTCAGACGCACCGCAGCCTTTATCTCTTCGACAACGCGGCCAATTGACTTGAACCGGTACTTTCTTCCAAACATCGGGATGACAGAGCAAAACCTGCATGCAAACGGGCATCCCCTTGAAGTGGCAATCGGTGTTACCGGGGCCTTGACCCAATTATAGACCAGACTGAAGTCAGGGACAGGGGCAGAATCAAGATCCTGGATGAGTTCCCTGTCCGGATTGTTAATAATGGTATTATCCGGCGCTTTGAATGATAAGCCTCTTATCGTATCAAGCGGCAGTCCTGACTGAAGATGCTCTATAAGCTCAACGATCGTTTCTTCGCCCTCTCCCCTGACAACATAATCTGCATACAGGAGGCTTTCATCCGGCAGAAAAGTCGAGTGTGCGCCGCCCATTACCACTGTTATTCCCCTGCTCATGAATCGCCTGCCAAGCTCAAAGGCCCTTGGCGCAGTTGACGTAATGGAAGATATGCAGACCATGTCCGCATCGTCAAGGAGCCTTAGGTCCGGCATTGAGATGTCCTCGATAAAGACCTTTGTACTGTGCCCCTTATGTTTGAGGATGGTTGCCAGAAGAATAGCGCCAAGCCGGGGAATAGGGGTCCTGCTGAATATGTGACTTCCGGGAGATTTTGCTTCTATGAAATAAATATTCAATTTAGCTTCTTTAAAATAAAAGTTGTATTATCTATAAGTTTAGCAGATTTGAGACGTTTGTCAAGTTTTTGCCGTATCTGGATGGAATCAGTATAGCACGTAATCCTATAAAAAGCAGTTAACCACGGAGACACGGAGGCACTGAGGTTAAAAGAATTGTAAATTGTAAGTTGGAAATTGCAATTTTTAAATTTAAAATTTAAAACTTCCAAATTATAATTTAAAAACTCTCCGTGTCTC
>JACQXH010000247.1 GCA_016208845.1 Nitrospirota bacterium
CCCCATAGGCGTGCCCTGGAAAAGGACATTGACCAGGGGAATATCAGCAGTAAACTTTTTCAGGAATGGTTCAATGTGGCTGCTCATTATTGGCGACAGGGTAAATAACCCCCACATTCCGTAAATAATGCTCGGGATTGCGGCAAGAAGTTCAATGGCTGCGCCAATAGGGCCTTTCAGAAAATTGGGTGAAATCTCTGTAACAAATATTGCAATGCCTATGGCAACAGGAATAGCTATCAGCAGGGAGAGAAAAGTAGTAAGGACCGTTCCATAGATATTGGTAAGAGCGCCAAAGGATTCCCTCACAGGGTTCCAGTCTGTTGAAGTAAGAAATTTAGTAATGCCGAACCGCCCTATTGCCAGCGAAGACTCTGATACAAGCACATAAAAGATCCCGATGACAAGAACTATGACCGAAAAGGAGGCAATGGCTGTGATGGATGAAAAAGCGATGTCGGCAGGATTTTTTTTGTATTGTAATGGCATATTGGTTGTTATATTGTAGGGGCGGGGTCATCCCGCCCCGATTGTCTTGGCTGAAAGCTAAAAGCTGACCGCTGACAGCTTTTTAATAAATCCCCTTCTCTTTCCAGTAAGCCCTGATCTTGTCCTCAAGCGATTGCGGAAGGGGGACATACACAAGTTCTTTTGCCTTATTGTCCCCGTTCTTAAAGGCCCAGTCAAAGAATTTCACAACATTTTTATTGGAAGCCGTTTTTTCCTTGGCAAGGAGGATGAAGGTCGCCCCTGCGATAGGCCATGAATTTTTACCCGGCGCATTCGTAAGCCAGAGATAAAAATCCTTCTTCGGGTCAAAGTCTCCTGACTCGGCTGCATCTTCGAAACTATCGAATCCCGGCGTCACAAAATTTCCTGCGGCATTCTTAAGCTGTGTAAAGTTGAGTTTATTCTGCTTAGCATAGGCGAACTCGACATATCCGATGGAGCCGGCCGCCCTTTTTACATAGTTTGCCACGCCCTCATTCCCTTTGCCGCCAATGCCGACTGGGAATTTCACGGCCTTGCCTGCCCCGACCTTTTCTTTCCAGGCAGGACAGGTTTCACTTAGATAATTTGTATAGATGGCCGTTGTTCCAGAGCCGTCCGAGCGGTAAACAACAGTGACTTCGCTGTGCGGAAGCTTTACTTCAGGATTAATTTTTTTAACCCTGTCATCATCCCAGAACTTAATTTCTCCAAGGAAGAGTTTGCAAAGGGTATCGGGATCGAGCTTGAGCTGTCCCGGCTGGACATTTTGAAGGTTAATCACAGGCACGACCCCGCCGATAACAGCAGGAAACTGCAATAGCCCGTCTTTCTGAAGTTGTTCGGGCTTTGACGGATCGTCAGACGCGCCAAAATCAACTGTGCGCTCAGTGACCTGCCTTACCCCGCCTCCAGAGCCGATGGACTGATAGTTGAGCTGGACCCCTGTGATCTTGTTGTAATCATACGCCCATGCCGCGTAAACAGGATATGGGAACGTTGCCCCCGCCCCATTGAGTGTATCTGCGGCATCTGCGTATACGAATGAGAAAAGCAGCGCCGTGATCAAAGTCAATTTCAAAATAGTTTTCATGTTGTCTCCTTATTACTGTTAATAGAATATACTTTGATTGTTACAATGATGTTACAAATGGATTAAAGTTTCGTTAAAATAATTATATCACCTCCTTTCCGAACCTTCTGCTCAGTATTTACGATAAACAAACTACCCCCCTGAAAAAATATATTTAGCCGAGAATTTTTTCTATAAGCTGGAATATAAAAAGATTGGGACTTGCTTTAAACAAAACTATTATGGCGATCACACTGACGATGAGACTTAATAAAATGATCAACATGATTTAGGATAACAGCGCCATGTTACAGCAGTATTAAGTGGATGTTAAGTTTTAAAGAAAGTGCGGTATTAGCAGGCATAAAGAACTTTTATCTTTTGTATAACTTCTCTATCCTCTCAGGATACCTTCAACAGGTTCCTGATTGACTCTGACAACATAATATCCGTTTGTTTCCACGACCCTGGTTTTACATTCCAGAAGCATTTCAGCAAAACCCGTTATCAGGTTTAATTTCTCACCGTCATGAGCGTCAACAAAGATCAACACCTCATCAAAGCCTGCATAACCGAGGGAAACAGCATCTTTCAATTCTTTAAATGCCTCATCAAATGAAAGCTCTCTTGCGTCGATTATCATAATTGGACCTCCCTTGTTTGATATTTTCTCAAAGTGTGAAAAAGCCCTTTAAATTTCAGGTTCATTTCCATCACCTCTTCCTTATGATTTTGGCTAAGAATATGGGACATCCATCGTAGTCTTCGCTTGTGCAGTATTTGAGGCTCGCTATTAACCCCAATTTCATTGATGACATTGAGGCGCGGCAGACATTAGCAATGATATCACTGTATGGACACGATGCCTCGGTGACTTCATTTATCTTTATAGTAAGTGCGTTCATTTTTTCCTCCTTTCCACTTTTATTTATTTAAGCCTATCAAAAAAATGTTACAGGATTATGTCGGTTGCATGAAATTTCTGCGTCATTTCCAGTGAATAATAATTAACAGCGTCCCGGCAAGCAGAATAACGGCGAGGACTATCTCTTCTATTTTTTCTTTAAATTTAATATTCATGTCTTATCACCTCCTTTTCTGTCCGGTGAATACATGATGGCCAGCGTTCTTATACCGCCGATGACCAGGAGCAGTACGGCGATTGAGCCGATCTCAATGGCCGCCATCTTATGCTGATAGAGGCCGATCATGACTTCCCTCAATATGAAGACAATGGCCGCATCAGTGATGAAGGTAAGCTTGACCCTGTGGATTTCAAAATACTCAATGATCCCCTTGAGCAGTTCGATGACAACGAACATTGACAGGAGATTTGTCACCATGATATCAAAACCTCCTGCTATAGTCGGGCTGTGAAACACGTCTTTCAAATCAAGAAATATCTTTGCAATCCCTATCATCAGGGCAAGGATTACAAGCGGGACTATCAGCTTGACGATCATGTCTATTATTTTTTTAAACCACCGCATGAAACGATTATAAGGAGTGAATGTTACGGGATTATGACAGACGTATTAAGTTTCAGACAACTTTGTTTGGATCAACAAGACAATCCGGCAAAGGGATATGCGCAGTTTCAGGTTTTCGCAGCATGATCAGCCCTCATGTTTCCTAAACAACTACTAATTTTAGAGTAATTAGTAGGAAATTAGTAGTTGCTTTGAAAATAGAGGGATTGTGTGTTTAATTGACCCAAAAAAAATATTATTTAAATCGTTTCCTTGCGTCCACCGGGGCCCCGCAACTTATTTCCATTTACATGGCCTATCGTGACCATGAGCGGTTCATTTCTACCTGCCGCCAGGGCGCACCAGTTATTAATCTCAGCCTTAAGAAACTCTTCCCCGACCCTTTTCGATACCCTGCCGGGAGATATTTCATGATCAATGACCCCTGAATTGATATAGGTCCAGAGGTCTCCCTTCCTTGATACAACGCCGGTATGACCGCGGGTGGAGGTGGAAAACGATAAAATCTGGCCTTCCCGAAGGTATGGCATTATCTCTGAATATATTTCATCTGCTTTTTCTCGTGCATTGGAAATGCCGGGAATGGATTTTGAGTAAACTTTTATCCCGGCTTTTTCAACCAGGCCTTCGCCGCTGAAATACGTATTATGGGGCAAGCCATCGCGCACAGCCAGGGCCTCAAGTTTTTCTCTGAGTCCTCC
>JACQXH010000253.1 GCA_016208845.1 Nitrospirota bacterium
TTATTATCCCTTTTAATTGCGAACTGTCATCTATTACAGTAGTGATCCCAAGCCTTTTGGAGGATATCTCCATTATGGCGTCTTTGACAAAGGTATTTGTATTTACAGAAGGTATCGCATCGCCCTTGTGCATAAGTTCACCGACAGTCAACAAAAGACGCCGTCCCAGATTGCCGCCGGGATGGAAAAAAGCAAAGTCATCTTCCTTAAATCCTCTCTTGTTCAAAAGCGCCACAGCAAGCGCGTCGCCCATTGCCAGGGCCGCGGTCGTTGAAGCGGTCGGCACAAGGCCCATAGGACACGCCTCTTCCCTGACAGAGACATTTAAAACAACATCCGACACCTCAGCAAGTGTGGAATCAGCATTACCTGTCATTGATATCAGTTTAATGCCGAGCCTCTTCAACACAGGCAGTATCTTTATGATCTCATCTGTCTCCCCGCTGTTTGAAATAGCGATGACTGCATCGCCTTTTGTGACCATGCCTATATCGCCGTGTCCTCCCTCGGCAGGATGGAGAAACAGAGCCGGAGTGCCTGTAGAGGCAAGGGTCGCAGCTAATTTTTTGCCGATAAGACCTGATTTCCCCATGCCCGTGACCACTACTCTGCCATGACAGTAATACAATATTTCTATTGCTTTTACAAATCTGTCGTCGATTCTGTCAATGAGCGCATATATTGCGTCTGCCTCGATCTTTAAAACTTTCCGGGCCTGCTCGATGACCACACTATCTCCTTACACACTGATGTAATTCTTTTAATTCGCCGGCCAGCGCAGAGGCCTGCTCAAGGCTTAACATATTGGGACCGTCGCACAATGCCTTTTCAGGGCATTCATGAGTCTCTATAAAAATTGCGTCACAGCCTACAGCCACAGCCGCCCTTGCAAGTGGCGCAGCAAATTCCCTCTGCCCGCCTGAAGAAGCACCCTGCCCTCCCGGAAGCTGAACGCTGTGCGTTGCATCGAAAACAACCGGGTATCCAAATCCCCGCATAACAGGCAGTCCCCTGAAGTCAACTACCAGATTATTATATCCAAAAGACGTCCCTCTTTCAGTTATTAGCAGTTTATGATTGCCTGTTGATGTGAACTTCTCGATGATATTCTTCACGTCCCATGGCGAGAGGAATTGACCTTTTTTAATATTTACGGTTTTGCCGGTCATTGCTGCTGCGGTGATTATATTAGTCTGCCTGCAAAGAAATGCTGGTATCTGGATTATATCCAGCACCCCGGCTGCCCTTGCAGTCTCGTGAGTCGAGTGAACGTCAGACAAAACTGCGACGTCAAGTTTTTCTTTGACCTTTCGCAGTATCCTTAATCCTTCATCAATGCCCGGCCCTATATAGGAATTAATGGACGACCTGTTTTCCTTGCTGTAGGAGCTCTTGAATATAAAGGGGATGCCTAAACTGCTGAAAATATCTTTGAGCCGCCCTGCTGTCTTTAATGTTGATTCCTCGGACTCGATGACGCAGGGGCCTGCAATAAAGACAAGGGGATTGTCTCCGCCTACTGTTATACTGCCGATCTTTATCTCTCTGGTTTTCATTACGTCAAAATAATATTAGAACATATTATACAATAACTCATTAAAATCATGAGAATGAATTTTAGTTACTCAGGCATGTGTTCGTGTATAATCCTGAATATAGCAGTTCATTTACCACAGAGGCACATAGACACAGAGAACTAAATGAGAAATGGGAAATAAGAAACTGGAAGATGGGAATCTCTTGTCTTTTATTTCTCACATCTCGTTTTTTATTTTTCTCCGTGCCTCTGTGTCCCTGCCTGCCGGTCCAATGGATCCTGCGGACAGGCAGGTCCGTGGTTAACTGCTTTTTAAAAGTTAAGGGCAGGGGATACAACGAGCGTCACCCAATTGCCATCGAGATACTTCTCCTTCAGGTCCAGCCCTGCCTTCATGTAAGCATCCGCTACCATGTCCTCTTCTCCTGCAAGCATGCCTGAAAGGACAACAATACCGTCCGGATTAAGATGAGAGGCAACTTCCGGTGCGATCTCAATTAACGTACCGGAGATCAGATTTGCGATAATCACATCAAACGTTCCCTGAGCTTCAGAGATACTGCCTTCCTTTACCTCGATATTTTCTGAACCGTTAAGCCCGGCGTTTTTCCTCGCGGCATCAACAGATAGAGGGTCGGTGTCAACTGCAACAATATGTGTAAAACCCATTTTAGAGGCCCCTATCGCGAGGATCCCTGTGCCGGTGCCTATATCAAGAAGGCTCTTTCCGGCATGCCCTTTGGATATTTTTTCTATATGCGCAAGACAGGTTTTCGTTGTCTCGTGATGTCCTGTTCCAAAAGCCATCCCTGAATCTATCATGATAATGATCCGTCCTGCTTCAGCAGTCTCCCATGGAGGAATTATTGTGATCGCATTGCCGGCATTGATCGGGGCAATACTCTTCTTCCAGGCCTCGTTCCAGTCCTGCGCCGGAAGCACTGAATGCGTGAAGGTAAATGAAGGATCAAGGCCTGAAGATCTCAATACATCCCTGAATGCATTGAGCTCGCCGCATAGCAGGTCAATATTATTCATATTCTCAAAATATGCGCGAAGCACTGCGCCATCTTCATACAGACCGGGAGAACCCATCTCCTTCAGTTTGTACATAAGCGCATCCCTCGATGCATCAGGCACAATGATTATGAATTCGTAATATTCCATTTTGTCAGGCCTCACAGGTCAAATGGCTTGAAGCTGACCCTGCTATTATTATGATGCTAAAAACCATAGCGATATATTTAATTTTGATTATGCAAGGAGAGAGACGGACATGTATCAGTCACGTTATGTGTCCTGCCAGCAGAAATGACGGCTATATTATTATTTACTTCTTTGGTGAGTGAATTGCCATGCCGTGCACATCTTCAGCGGTCTCCATAATGCCTTCAGCAAGTGTCGGATGAGCATGGATAGTGTGAGCGATATCTTTTACTGTTAATCCGCCCTCCATCGCAATAGCGACCTCATGTATCAGGTCCGAGGCATGAGGGCCGATGATATGCGCGCCAAGGATCTTGTCTGTGCCTTCTTCTGAGATTATCTTGAACATGCCGGAGATCTCGCCCATCGCGTGCGCCTTGCCCAGGGCCCTGAACTGGAACCTTCCAACTCTGTATTTAATGCCTTTTTCTTTGACCTGGTGCTCCCTAAACCCCACTGATGCTATCTCAGGACTGGTAAAAATGGCCGCTGGTATTACGTCGTATTTTATCCTGGCATCTCCGCCTGTTGCATTTTCTGCTGCCACAAGCCCCTGCTTGGACGCAAGGTGCGCAAGCATGATGCCGCCGACAACATCTCCGATGGCATAGATGCCTTCAACATTTGTCTCCATCTTCTCATTGACGAATATCTCGCCTCTCTTGCCCGTGTTAACGCCGGCATCCTCAAGCCCGATATTCCTGCTGTTAACTGATCTTCCTATGGAGACGAGGACCTTTTCCGCATCAATGGTCTTGCCGTCCGACAGTGTCGCAGTAATACCATCTTCTTTGACATCAACCTTCTGAACGCCTGTATTTGCTATCAGCTTTATCTTCTTTTTCTTCAGTTCTCTTTCAAGAAGCGCCGAGATATCTTCATCTTCTGTCGAGACCGCGCGGGGCATCATTTCGACCATTGTTATCTCGGAACCGAATTCCCTGAAAATGGATGCGAACTCACAGCCGATCACGCCCGCGCCTACGATGAGAAGGCTTCGGGGGATGGTATCAAGATGTACTGCGTGGTCGCTGGACAATATCCTCTTGCCGTCGAAAGGGAATACAGGTATCTGCGCTGGCCTTGATCCTGTAGATACTATAATCTTGTCTGCATCAATTTCTTCGGCGGTGCCGTTTTTGAGAGTGACCTTTATTTTATTTGGGTTTAGTATCACTCCCCTGCCCTCTATAAGTTTGACACCCCACGATTTGAAAAGTCCGCGAATGCCTTTTACCTGAGTTTCCACGACCTTGTTCTTCCTCTCCATGATCTTCCTGATGTTTGGAGAAATAGATCCGGTGAGATCGAGCCCGAAGTCCTCTGCGTTTTTTGACTTATGAAGGACTTCTGCGGAAGCGATGAGGGTTTTAGTGGGGATGCATCCCCAGTTAAGACAGGTGCCTCCTACTTCACTCTCTTCAATGACCGTAACTTCAGCCCCGCGCTGTGCCGCCCTTATGGCTGCAACATATCCGCCGGGACCCGCGCCTATGATCGCGATCCGCATTACTTTAATTTGACCTCTTCCTCAAGATATTTTTCATATTCTCCAACATCCATAAGGTCATTGAGCTCTGACTGATTCTCCATCTCAAGCACTGCGATCCATCCCTTGGTGTAAGGATGCTCGTTGATTATTTCAGGATTTTCAGAGAGGTCTTCATTGGCCTCGGTAACGGTCCCGCTTACCGGACTAATGACAGCAGACGTAGTCTTTGTGGATTCAATCTCGGTCAGCTCCGTATTGGCGTCAACTGTGTTGTCTATTTCAGGCAGATCGATATATACGATATCGCCAAGAGATTCCTGGGCATAATTCGTTATTCCTATCGTTGCTTTCTTGCCCTTAACCTTGACCCATGTGTGCTCCTTATGATATTTGATGTCAACAGGGTTCATGTTTTCCTCCTATTCTGATTATTTAAATCTGCAGGTTTAAAATTCTAATCATACCATTGTTTCTTTGTCAAGATGATCAATCATGACATCCCCCGATTTATTTACTCCTCAGTATTTTTTCTTCTCTGTTTTCTGCAAGCCCGTCGAGCTGTTTGTTTGCATAAGCTCATCAATCATCTTTCTGGGGCCGCTGTCTGTCCAGTTGATCGCGCCCATAAGCTTATGTTTAATAACCCCTTTACTGTCAATGAGAAAAGAAGTGGGAAGTGAATAAACACCATAAGCCTCAGAAGCCCGCTTATTTCCGTCATGCAGGATCACAAATTCCATGGGTATTTTTCTTAGAAATGTTTTAACATGCTGCGGAGACCTGTCAGTAGATACCGCGATAATGACAAGGCCTTTATTCTTATATTCCTTATAAAGAGAATTAAGATGGGGCCTCTCCTCTCTGCAGACCGGACACCACGTGGCCCAAAAATTCAGCAATATCGGCCTGCCTTCAAAAGACGAGAGAGAGACGCTCTTTCCCGAAAGGTCATCAGCACTAAAATCAGGCCTTTTTTTCCCTACGATCTCATCAATTTCGTAAGGGGAATACATCTCAGCACAGGTTCCGGCAGATGAAAATAAAGAGACGGAAATCAAAATCAGAATTACAGACGATTTTAGAATGTTCATCAATATCTTCTCCTTAATATTATGGTGCCGGCGGTGGGAGTTGAACCCACACGGGCTTGCGCCCACCGGATTTTGAGTCCGGCGCGTCTGCCAATTCCACCACGCCGGCAGATTGATAAAAAAGGGCGGGCGTCAGGGATCAGCAGAAAAAAGCCAACCCCTAACCACCAATCCCTAATCCCTTATTTATTCATTTTAATAAAATTCCGTATAGAGCGGTCATATGACCTCTCAATCTCTTTATTGAAAAAACATGCAGGCAGCTCGGAATTGCGCCTGTGATAATGCATGCATTCACAACATTTCAATTTCCTGCTGCATGACTCATAGGTGCAGTTGCAGAAGGCCCTGTTCTTATCCATATTACATTCCATATATTTTCTCTTCCTGACATCATCCAGAAGCCTTATCTTTCGAAATCATCAAGAAACTATTTTCTTTAGCATAATAAACAAATGATTTAATAATCAAGGGGAGTAAATATTAATCCACAGGAGAATATTCACAGCACTTCTGCACTCCCTCATTCTCTGCGCCTTTGTACCTTTGTGCCTTTGTTCCACACTTCTGCATTTTCAAAATATGCGGTATCATATAGTAATGAAGACCCTCGCAATTAAGAAAGGCAAGATAATAATTTACAGGCTCTTTGACGTTGCATCTGAGATAAATCTTTCACTTGTTGAATCACAGACAAGAGAAGGGACCAGGAGGCTCCGTCTTTCCAAATATCCCTCGACCAAGGCCATTGAGTTTGCCAACCCGCCGGTGTCTATTGAACTTCAGGGATTTATCAAGCATCTCTTTGGACAGGATACAAAGGTAAACGTGATCGCCAGGGCATATGACTTCGGGGTCATATCCATCGCATTCGATATTCAGATCCCGCAGGACACGGCATTCAACGAACTTGAACCGGTCACAAAAACCCTTGATACCGATGAGTCCATTAATAATAAGGCCATGGAGTATGTTGTTAATCTTATCGGCTCACTTGGCAATGCAGTCCTCAGCCCCGGTATCAAGGAAGAATTTATGGAAGACTATATTATCTTCTTTATTGAAAAGCTTTCTGAACCGGTGAATGCTTCGGAGTTCCTGAAGCAATATGACCCATCCCGTCTCCTGCTCTATGAGACGCAGGAACTTAGCAGGCACACACAGGTTGAAACACTCAAGCACCATTATAGCTATTACCCGACTGACCTTGTAATTGTTCATCTTGATAACGCCTTTGTCATTGAGCCGTCCGGCAGTCCCGACATCCTCGACATCCTCGAATTTGCCAATGCGCAGATGCTGGAACTCAGATATTACAATCACGTCCTTGACAGGGAGCTTATGCGCATCTACAGCGAGCTTCCCAAGGGCAAAAGAATGCCGCTTTTTAAATTGAGGGTTTATGAAAGGTTTGTAAGAAAAATAGCGGAGACCGTCACTGATTTTACCGAGGTTACCGAGAAGGTAGACAATGCGCTGAAAGTGACTGAGGATGTATATTACGCGAAGATATACAGGACCGCGATGGTGCTGTTCAGGAGCAGGGAATGGGAAGACAGCATCAAGGAAAAACTTCAGGTAGTGACTAATACCTATAAAATGCTTTACGACGAGATTTCAACCCGCAGGGGCCACCTGCTTGAACTCGGCATCATCATACTCATCGTCATAGAGATAGTGCTGCTTCTGGTTATTTAATGTTAGGATCACTGGATCTCATGCGCTCATGCTGTATAATGTTAATTATCCTGATAAAAAGCAACCAACCACGGAGAAAAATAGAAAGTTAGAAGTGAGAAATGAGAAATAAAAAACAAGAGATTCCCAGCTTTCAATTTCTTATTTCCTATTTCTAATTTAGTTCTCTGTCTCTCTGTGGCAAATGAACTGCTGTTTTTTAGAATCAAGACCATTATTAAAACCGGAAAGGAATTTTTCATGAACATAGATCTTTTAAATGTAATTTATACGCGAAGGAGCATTCGTAAATTCACAGGCGAAAGGGTCAAGGAGGACGACCTGGAGGCTATTCTTCGTGCCGGCATGTCAGCGCCTTCGGCAGTTAATGTCCAGCCATGGGCATTTGTCGTCGTAACAGGCAGGGGACTCCTTGATGAACTCTGCGGGGCCCTCCCATATGCGAAGATGCTCGATAAAGCAGGCGCCGCTATAATCGTATGCGGCGTCCCGGACAAAGACGACACCTATGCTAAAGACTACTGGATTATGGATTGCTCTTTGGCATCCGGCAACATACTTCTCGCTGCTCACGCGCTTGGATATGGTGCTGTATGGACTGCCGCTTATGTGGACCAGGAGAGGGTCCGGTCCGTAAGGAGAATATTATCCATCCCCGAAAATATTATACCTTTGAATGTCATACCTATAGGCATACCTGCAGACAGAGATGTGAAGCCCGTGGATAAATTCAGGCGGGAGAACATACACTGGGAGAAGTGGTGAATGGGACAGCACAATTTGGCAGGTTTATAATCTGATCAATTCCCGATCAATAGTTTCAGGAGTGGCATTTCCTTTTTCATAGAGATCACGGAGTTTTTTCACATAATCCTTTGCCGTTACGTAGCCCTTGGCACGTGCCTTTTCAATAATACCCCAGTCAGTGGTCCATAAGTGCTTCATTTATCCCTTTGACGTCAAAGGGCCGATACTTATTATTTCCTATAATTACAGGGTTAAAATCTCTGACCTCAAGCTCCTGCCATAACCTTTCCCTTTCTCCTATCCATTCCCCGATCTTTTCAGGCTCTATCCTTCCCCATGGACTTAATCCATTCTCGATCTTATAGAGATCCCTCAGTCTTAACAGCAGTCCGCACGGCGTGTAATATCCCCAGAATCTGGCATCAGATATGTTGCAATTGAGCTTGACCTGTGATGCTATGGAATCAATATCTGTTATTTTCATGTCTTTCATTATTTTACCACTATATGGATAGTATAAAATGATTTTTTTTAAGGTAAACTAATATCATGAAAATTAATTTAAAATCCCTGACTGAAAAAGAGATCTCCGCTTTCATCAAAGATATAGGCCAGCCTGTATACAGGGCAAGACAGATAATAAAATGGCTATATGAAAGGTACGCCATATCATTTGAAGAGATGACCGACCTGCCGAAACACCTTAGGGAGCTATTGGATAAAAATGCATATATAAGCTCATTGAAGCTCATGAAAAGAGAGATATCCATGGACGGCACGCAAAAATTTCTATTCGGCCTTGAGGACGGCGAGGCGGTGGAAAGCGTTCTCATACCTGATGATGACCGTCTTACTCTGTGCATCTCAAGCCAGGCCGGCTGCGCAATGAGGTGCAGGTTCTGTGTTACCGGAAGTCTTGGACTGAAGAGAGATCTAATGGCCTATGAAATAGCCGACCAGATCATTACTGCAGGCAGACTGATGGCAAAGAAAACAATAGCCGAGCCTCCGCTCGCCTTATCTGAAGGTAGCGGAGATATTAAAATAACGAACATCGTATTAATGGGAATGGGAGAGCCTCTGCATAATTTTGCACAGGTACTTGAAGCCCTCTCAAGGATGATAAATCTTCTCGGCTTCTCTAAAAGGAGGATCACGCTTTCAACGGCCGGGATAGCCCCGAAGATCATTGAGCTTGCAAAGCAGGCGCCCCGTATAAACCTTGCAGTATCCCTGAATGCAACGACCGATGAAATCAGGAACAGGTTAATGCCGGTGAATAAGAAATATCCCCTTAAAGACCTCATAAGTGTGTGCAGGAAATTCCCTCTGGAACGGGCAAGGCGCATTACATTTGAATATATATTATTGGGCGGAGTGAATGATTCGAAAGACGACGCACAGCGGCTCGTGCATTTATTGAGGGGAATAAGGGCAAAGGTAAATCTCATACCGTTCAATAAGGTGACTGCCGGAGAAAAGATGGAATTCAGGCAATCATCGGAAAATGACATAGCGGTCTTTCAGGGGATCCTGCGCAACGCCGGAATTCCGGCCTTCATAAGAAAAAGCAAGGGAAGCGACATCTCTGCGGCATGCGGCCAGCTGAAGGCAATATATTCTTAAAATATCAGCCACAAAAATATTTGGCCACAGATTAACACAGATGAACACGGATCTGCCTTGCCGGCAGAAAGATGACACAGATAGAATAAACAAGTCAGTCAATTTATTGAATCATCCGTGCCAATCCGCGCAAATCCGTGGTTAAGAGCCTGTCGGACTTAGGGCGTGAGTAGTGTAAA